>NZ_JASJFE010000970.1:0-5259 GCF_030067735.1 Microcystis sp. M53598_WE2
CCAAGCTTTTCTGGTCGGAACCCCCTAAGCCGAGTTTTCAAGGTGCTGCGCCGTCCACTTGGTTTTCGAGACTGGCCTTTTAATTCTAACGTAAAGCCAACCTAGAACGGCGGGGTTTCAGACCCAAAATTTCCGATGAATTATCAATTATGAATTGGGGAGATGGGGAGATGGGGAGATGGGGAGCATAAATGAAAATAATCTCCTGACTCCTGACTCCCGACTCCTGACTCCCGACACCACCAACAAACTTTTTCAGCAAAACCTAACTACAGGAGAATAAACTGGCAATTGTAGCGATGAGATGAGAGGTCATGGGTAAACTATCGATCACCATAGCTGTACATAATAACATCATGTAAAGAATGGAATATTTAAACAGCGATCGAGCGATATCCCGATCAAAAGGATTCTGTTTTAATCGCCAAGCTTTTTTCAGGAAAACAAACCCTAAAACCAAAGCCGCTACACCATAGACCACACCACAGGCAGCCAAGGGATAAATCAGGAGGAAAGTGAAAGGAACAACGATTAAAGTATAGAGCCAAATCTGCTCGCTAGTGGCTTCTTCCCCTTTAACTACGGGCATCATCGGGATATCTACTTCTGCATAATCATCCTTGATCATTAAAGCTAAAGCCCAAAAATGGGGAGGAGTCCAAAGGAAAATAATGGCGAATAAAATCCAAGGAATCCAACCGAGATCGCCCGTTACTGCCGCCCAACCGACGAGGGGAGGAATCGAGCCAGCCGCGCCACCGATAACAATATTTTGGATACTATGACGCTTGAGCAGATGGGTATAAATCAGCATATAAAATGCGATACCGGTCATTGCTAAAAATCCGCTCAAAGTATTGACAAAAAAGACAAAAAGTGCTAGAGAAAGGGAGGCTAAAACGAGGGCAAAAATGAGGGCGTGGAGGGGTTGCACGCGACCGGAGGGGATCGGACGGGCGCGAGTACGAAGCATGGTGTGATCGATGTCGCGATCATAGATGCAGTTTAAGGTTTGAGCGGCGGCGGCGGCGAGAGTGCCACCGAGGAGAGTAAGAAAGAGTAAGAGGGGGTAAACCTGACCTTTAGAGGCGATTTCCATGGCAGCGGCCGTAGTAATCAGCAGTAGAGGAATAATTCGCGGTTTAGTGAGTTGATAATAACTTTTAGCGACTTGTAAAAAATTATCGTGGTGGCGAAGGGCTTGAGTTCCAGTCATCGTGATTAAATCCTTAGAGATGGCTTATAGGTGCGAAAGAACAATCGCGAAGGGCGAAAGTGGTAAAAGCGACGAGGGTTCCCACCAATAGCGCACCGATGCTGTGGTGGGTAATGGTTAAGGGTTCCACCTGGAGATGCAGTTTCAGGGTGGCAACGCCTAAAAACACCTGTAGGGCGACTAATCCCCCGGCGCTAAAAGCTAGTTTTTTGAGGAGAGGATGGATAGCGGCAGCTCGCCAAGCGAAGAAAACTAGGGTTAACACCGAGATAGTGGCGGGAAAAACCCCGATAATGTGGCTATTCATCACCGTGCAGAGTTGGGAAACCGTTAAACACTGATGGGCCGCCCAACGGGAACCGACGAGACCGCCGAGGAGACATTGCAGATAAACTAGACCGGTGGCGACCATTCCCATCCCAGTTAGTTTCCCGACTGTACCTGTGCCACGGTAGGGAGTCAGACCGATAGCAATGACGATTAGGGTGGAGAAAAAGAGCAAAGCTGTGGCTAAATGGGCCGTTACGATGTCAAATCGCAGTAATTGGGTCACGGTTAATCCTCCCAGGACTCCTTGCAGGAGAATTAAAGCCAAGGCGGCGATCGCAGAGGGCAACAGCCAAGTAGGAAGATGGCGACGGTACCACCAAGACAGACCGACGAGAGCGAGCGTACTAAACCCGATCAAAGAGGCATCGAGACGATGAAACCACTCCAGAAATACCTGTAGATTCATCTGCTGACTGGGAATCCATTGACCGTAACACAGCGGCCAATCGGGACAAGCTAAACCGGCGTTCATAACTCTGGTGGCAGCGCCCACCACCATGAGGGCGAAAGTAGCGATCGCAATTTTCCAGACTAAGCGGCGCATCCACACCTGAATATGGCCGGTTTCTCTTAGGGGTGTCGGGTTAAAAACAGATTCGGTCATCGGTTTGCCTGTTCTCAAGGAGTCTGTCATCAAAGATCATGGCTTTGTTTGCCAGTTAGTTATCACTGTGAATGAGTTTTTTTACGACCGGTAAAAGCTTTTAGATATTCTTTAGATTTCTGGCCATTTCCGTTACATTTGTTTACATAAACTCAGAATAAGATATAAAAATTAGTTATTTAAAATACTTTCCCTGAAAACGATCCCAAAGAAAAGATAAAATTCTCAGAAGATGCTGGTTAAATTTCCCATCTATAGGGGAATCATGTTTTAGCCTTGAATAAGTAGCCACTATTGAAAATATTGAAAAGACCGTGAAAATTCCCAGCAGTATCCTGACGCTCGTACTCGGGATCGCCTTGACCTTAATTAGTCTCTGGTATGGCCAAAATCATGGCTTAATGCCTGTGGCCGCTTCCGAAGATGCTCAGGAGATAGATAATATCTTTAATCTGATGATGACCATCGCCACGGGACTATTTTTAATAGTTGAAGGCGTGATCATTTATATAGTGATTCGCTTTCGCCGTAAACCGGGGGATCAAACCGACGGGCCGGCAGTGGAGGGCAATGTACCCCTAGAAATCTTCTGGACAGCCATCCCGACGGTAATCGTTTTTATCCTTGCCGTCTATAGCTTCGAGATTTATAACAATATCGGCGGTCTCGATCCCTTGATTTCCAAGGGTGGCAAAGGAGAAATCGCCCACCACGGTCATCACCACGGTACGATGATGGCCCTGGGCGGCGATCGCAGAGTAGCCCTAGGTATCGGCAATTCCTACGATGGTGAAGGAGTTCCCCCCCTAGTGGTCAATGTTAAAGGTATTCAATACGCTTGGATCTTCACCTATCCCGAAACCGGCATTGTTTCCGGGGAACTGCACGCCCCCGTCAATCGCCCCGTGCAACTGAATATGGAAGCAGGGGATGTGATCCATGCTTTCTGGGTTCCCCAATTGCGTCTAAAACAGGACGTTATCCCCGGACAGGAAACGGTTTTATCGTTCACATCCAACCAAATTGGTCAATATCCGATCATTTGTGCGGAACTTTGCGGGGCCTATCACGGTGGCATGAAATCTAGCTTTGTGGTTCACTCCCCAGCGGATTACGACCAATGGGTGCAGGATAACACGATCGCCGAAGTTGACAGCGATCGAACTGTAGCCATGACCACTAAAGATCGCTCTGATAGTCAATATTTGACCCCCTACACCGAAGAAATGGGCATCGACGCTGAAATCCTCGCCCAAGTTGCCCATCAGCAGCAAATGTAATTTTTCTTGTCATCTAAAATCTTGGCATTATGACAGCATCAACGGAAATAACCACCCCAGCAACCGTTCCCGAGGTGATCCATCACCGCAAGTGGACAGATTACTTTACTTTCTGCACCGATCATAAAGTCATCGGTATTCAATATCTGGTGACTGCCTTTCTTTTCTTCTTTATTGGCGGTGCTTTCGCGGAAGTGCTGCGGACAGAATTAGCCACTCCCGACCCCGATTTCGTCTCCCCAGAACTATATAACCAATTCATGACCATGCACGGAACGATCATGATCTTTCTTTGGATCGTTCCGGTTGGGGCGGGTTTTGCCAATTATCTCATTCCCCTGATGATTGGGGCGGAAGATATGGCTTTTCCTCGTCTTAACGCTGTGGCTTTCTGGCTTAATCCCCCCGGCGGGCTGCTATTATTATCCAGTTTCTTTGTCGGCGCACCCCAGTCCGGTTGGACTTCCTACCCACCTTTAAGCTTAATTAGCGGCAAATGGGGCGAAGAATTGTGGATTTTGAGCCTTTTATTGATCGGGACTTCTTCGATTTTAGGCTCGATTAATTTCATCACCACGATCCTGAAAATGCGGATTCCTGAGATGGATTTGTACAGTATGCCGCTATTTTGTTGGGCAATGCTGGCCACCTCGACTCTGGTACTGCTTTCCACCCCCGTTCTCGCTTCTGCTCTCGTTCTCTTGTCCTTTGATTTAATCGCCGGCACGAGCTTTTTTAACCCCGCCGGCGGCGGCGATCCGGTGGTTTATCAGCATATGTTCTGGTTTTACTCCCATCCTGCCGTTTATATCATGATTTTGCCTTTTTTCGGCACGATCTCGGAGATATTACCGGTTCACGCGCGTAAACCGATTTTTGGTTATCGAGCGATCGCCTATTCCAGTCTCACCATCTGTTTCTTGGGTTTAATCGTTTGGGCCCACCATATGTTCACCAGCGGCACCCCCGGCTGGTTACGGATGTTTTTCATGGCGGCAACTATGTTAATCGCCGTTCCCACGGGTATTAAAATCTTTAGTTGGTGTGCCACTCTTTGGGGCGGTAAACTCAGTCTCAATACGTCTTTATTATTTGGGATCGGTTTCCTGTCTTCCTTCCTCATCGGTGGTTTGACCGGGATTATGTTGGCTTCTGTTCCCTTCGATATCCACGTCCACGATACCTATTTTGTCGTCGGTCACTTCCATTATGTACTATTTGGTGGTACGGCAATGGCCCTGTTTTCGGCCGTTTACCATTGGTTCCCGAAAATGACCGGACGGATGTATAACGAGACTCTCGGTCGTATCCACTTTGTTCTCAGTTTTATCGGTTTGAATTTAACTTTCATGCCGATGCACGAATTGGGATTATTGGGTATGAACCGTCGTATTGCCCTGTATGATGTGCAGTTTCAGGATTTAAATGTTCTTAGTACCGCAGGGGCTTATATTCTCGGTATATCGAGTATTCCCTTTGCTATTAATATGGTCTGGAGTGCCTTTAAAGGTCAACCCGCCGGTCGTAATCCTTGGCGCGCTTTAACCCTAGAATGGCAAACCTCCTCTCCCCCAATTATCGAGAATTTCGAGGAAATGCCGATTCTTTGGTCCGGCCCCTACGATTACGGTATTGATCTGGAAGAATCAGAAGCAGCGGAATCAGTACAAGATCTCCTCGCCGAAGTGGGCGCCGAATCCCAATAATCAGTTATCAGTTATCAGTTATCAGTTATCAGATGTGAGTTTTCAGTTCACTGATTAGGGGTTGCTGAATAAATCTAAAAACCTTGTTGGATAATATCTTTAGGCTTTTTTGAAATCAAAAAG
>NZ_JASJFE010000031.1:0-7177 GCF_030067735.1 Microcystis sp. M53598_WE2
TGGAAAATTCCTGGACTTTTTCCCTGAAAATTAGGTAATTGACCCCCTCAAAATCGCTAAAACCCTACACCCTACACCCTACACCCCACACCCTGCCCCCAGGAAAAACTTTTTGCCGCAAACCCTATTTATCACTCAATTTTGTTGACGGTTTCAGGATTATCGAAACCGAGGTAATTTTTGTCAAGTTAGATACCTCTTGCTCTTGATCTTATCGATCTGGTTGACTAAAAAGGGGCGGCCTGTGCTGGGACTGATAAGTTTTACAGTGCTGGGGATAATAATCCCTCGATTGTTCGGGGTTTCTAGCCAAATTTCCCCTGAGAATCCCCGTCTTTTGCAAGCGGGGAAATGTCAACTCATCAATCTTGGGACTCTATCAATCAATTTTCCTGGCCGAAGCAGCATTAACTATAAACTTTCTAAAACCTCTTTAGCGGCGGCCAAAGTCCGTTCGATATCGGCCTCTGTGTGAGCTAAAGAAGTAAAACCAGCTTCAAACTGGGAAGGAGCTAGATAAACGCCTCTTTCCAACATTCCCCGGTGAAAACGACCGAATTTAGCCACATCGGCCTTTTTGGCCTCTTCATAGTTATGCACGGGGGTGCCAGTGAAAAACATCCCGAACATGGCACTGATATGACCTCCAAAAACTCTATGACCAGCATCTCTGGCCACTTTCAGCAGCCCTTCAGTTAAGGATTTGGTCACTTTATCGAGATATTCGTAGGTGCCGGGGCGCTGGAGTAACTCTAGGGTTTTAATTCCTGCTGTCATGGCCAAAGGGTTGCCGGATAAGGTTCCCGCTTGGTACATCGGGCCGGCCGGAGCCACCATCGCCATAATATCGGCCCGACCGCCGTAGGCCCCCACCGGCAGCCCACCGCCGATAACTTTGCCGAGGGTGGTTAAATCGGGGGTGATGCCGAATTTTTCCTGAGCGCCACCGTAGGCGATGCGGAATCCGGTCATTACCTCATCAAACATTAATAGGGACCCGTATTCCTTGGTTAATTCCCGCAATCCTTCTAAAAAGCCAGCATCCGGCACGATAAAGCCGGCATTACCCACCACTGGCTCTAAAATCACCCCGGCGATCGAGTCGGGATTCTCGACAAAGAGGGCTTTGACCGCTTCCAGGTCATTGTAGGGGGCGGTTAAAGTGTTGTTAGTGGTGGTTTTGGGAACCCCCGGCGAGTCGGGTAGGCCCAGGGTCGCTACACCAGAGCCGGCTTTAACGAGGAACATATCGGCGTGACCGTGGTAACAGCCCTCGAATTTGATGATTTTATCCCGGCCGGTAAAAGCCCGCATTAAGCGCAGGACGGACATACAGGCTTCGGTGCCAGAATTGACAAAACGCACCATTTCAATGCTGGGAACGGCATCAATCACCATTTCAGCGAGAATATTTTCCTGAACACAGGGAGCGCCGAAACTGGTCCCTTTGTCTAGGGACTCGTGTAGGGCGGCAATCACTTCGGGATGGGCATGACCACAGATAGCCGGCCCCCAAGTTCCCACATAGTCGATGTATTCGTTACCGTCCACGTCGCGAATATAGGCCCCTTTGACGCTTTCAAAAACGATGGGTTGACCACCGACGGATTTAAAGGCCCGCACGGGGGAACTTACACCCCCCGGCATTAATTTTTGAGCGGCTGTAAAGATTTCTTTCGATTTTGTTGTTTGATACGAAGATGTGCTAACCAATCCTGTCTCCTTGTCTACTTGAGTCTATCGGTTCTGGGAAAGCCCCAGAGCTTTGTTTTGTTAACTTCCTGCTGCTTGTTCCATTTTAAAGATCACTGGCCTACATTTGACGCAATTTTTCCCTAGGAAAAGCGCTGGTCGGCTCAAGTCTCGCTATTCTTGACTTGTAGCTTGATGGTTAACAGCTGATGTAATTGGCTGAGAAAGGGCAAAAATTTCACTGTTGACAATTTTTCCACAATCTTTTCAGAATTGCAGTAAAAACCTAGCAATGGGCGAAGTTATTGCTATTGATAGATTTTAGCCCGGAAAGAGCGATCGAAAAAAGCTCTGGTTTTCCACAGATTTTCCACAGGGGAATTCTTGCTATTATTTTTTAGCGTACAAAAAAACTATTCCTGCTATGAAATTTACCAGTAGTCAAAGCGAACTCAACAGCAATTTATCCCTAGTTAGTCGGGCCGTTGCCAGTCGTCCTACCCATCCGGTGTTGGGAAATGTTCTCTTTTGTGCCGATGAGGAAAAGGGCGAAATTAGCCTGACTGCTTTTGATTTGAGTTTAGGGATTCGCACCAGTTTTCGGGCCGAGGTGGTGGAAGGGGGCAAAATTACCCTGCCGGCAAAATTGCTTAACGATATTGTCTCTCGTTTGGGAGAGGGGGAAATCACCATCTCTGTGGAAGAAAACGAGAATGATGAGGAGCATAGTCTCGCTTTCCTGAAAACTGCCTCGGCACAGTTCCAAATTCGCGGCATGAAGGCCGATGAGTTCCCAGAATTGCCCACGGTGGCCGATGGGGAAATTGTTAATTTACCTATAGTTGCCTTGACAGAGGGACTAAAAGGTGCATTGTTTGCCGCTAGTGGCGATGAAACTAAACAGGTGTTGACGGGGGTACATTTAACTAAAACCGTCGATTGTCTAGAATTTGCCGCTACAGACGGTCATCGTTTAGCGGTGGTACAAACTCCCCTAGAGGAGGTAGAAAGTGCCTCTGGTGGCTTTAATGTCACCATTCCGGCCCGGGCCTTGCGAGAATTGGAAAGAATGATGGCAACAAAACAAAATATCGAGACTATTACTCTGCACGTGGATGATTCTCAAGTCATCTTTGAAATGGGGGAACAGAGGTTAACCAGTCGTAAGTTAGAAGGGGCCTATCCCACTTATAATCAGTTAATTCCTAAATCCTTCGAGCGCTCTTTGGTTTTAGACCGCAAACAATTAATCCGTTGTTTGGAATTAGTGGCGGTTTTATCGGACCAAAAGAATAATTTAGTCAAGTTTAGCCTCGATAGCGAAAATGACCGTTTATCCCTAGCGGTGGAATCTCCCGATTTAGGTAGCGCCAAAGAGTCCATGGCGGCGGAAATTCAGGGAGAAAGTGGCGATATTGCCTTTAATGTTAAATATTTGATGGACGGTTTGAAGGCTTTACCCAATAATGATATCCAAATGCAGTTAAATGCTAGTACCCAACCGGTTATTTTTACCCCCTTGGGAGGTTTAAAGATGACCTATTTGGTGATGCCGGTACAAATTCGTCAGTAATTCTGACTTAATCGAGACCGTGGGATGTGTTTTTAACCTATCCCAAGGACTGGATTGTAAGTAGCTGGTTATAATTAAATTGAAGATAGATTTTGGGTTCGATCCCCCCTTAATCCCCCCTTGATAAGGGGGGTGTCGATCCCCCCTTAATCCCCCCTTGATAAGGGGGGTGTCGATCCCCCCTTAATCCCCCCTTGATAAGGGGGGTGTCTGATAGTTTTTAACGCCTAACTACTTATTAACTCAATCCTATTTTCTCGCCAAAGGATTGGGTTTATTCTCTCTATTTTGGCGATATACTGTTGATAATTGAACAACTTCACGGATTGAATGGATATCTTATACTAAATCCGGTTATTAAAGACTGATTATTCATTCCCCCTTTTGCATGAGTGCCTCTTGCATGAGTGCCTGTCCTGATATGTAGCCTATACTGAACGGATTTAGTATTAATAGGCGATCGCTAACAAGAAGTCCTCCCTACCGATGGACTGGGTTTTACCTCAATCTGCTTAAACCGAACTCAGTTTAATTTAGGCTTTTCTGCCGAAAACAAAAGATAATCATCAAACGCCATAAACCAACCCCGATTTCTTGACCAAGCTTCAAGTCCAGGGTTATCTTTCTGGAGATCGATAACTAAATCATGCTTACTAATTCCTTGGCTAATCTGGGCAAAATAATGAACCATTGCCGGCCAAACATATTCACTAATAGATAAAGCTTGGATATTAACAAATCCATGCTTTTTGAGTTTTTCTACATAAGTATGTCGGTCGTATTGATTAGCAAAGGGAATACACATTTTCTTACTATTAACCCGCAGCCAGAAGTTAATTTCTCGACCCACTCTAGGCAAACAATCCGCTATAGCCAACCTTCCACCGGGCTGCAAAACTCGAAAAGCTTCCGCAAAAAAATCCTCACGAGTGTCAAAATGAAAAGCACATTCTAAAGCGGTCAACTTATCAAAAGAATTCTCAGGAAAAGGTATTTGAGTAGCCGAGCCTACTTGAAGTTTTATCCTGTCCGATAACCCTGCTTTAGCTACTCTTTCTTGAGCAATTTCTACTTGTAACTCGGTTGTATTTAGACCGATAATTGAGCCAACATTGTTTTCTCTTACCCAGAGTAAATCCTGTTCAGCAAAACCGAAACCCACATCCAAAAGGTGATCTCCGGCTTTAAGTTCGGCTACTTCGGCTAATTTACGCGCTAAAGCGGCACAAGCTCCGTTATAAGTTGTTTCTTCTTGCCAATAACCAAAATTAAGCCATTGGGGAAAATTAGGATCATGAAGATGAGGATCGCGTTTCGCTATATTAGTATACAGTTCAGAAACTTGAAACTGATCTTGCAAAAACGCCATTTCTCGAGCTGGATTAAGGATAAATTGTTTGATGGTTGCCCAGCGATTACGCCATTCATCTTTGAGGGGAATTTTGCCGATGTTTTCCAAATTATTATCCTCCTAAGGATTTTGCAGAAATATTGCCATTTTTAATTAACCGAATCCCTGAGATTCTCTAGATGCTTTAAAAAAGATTCCACACCTCTGGATTAATCATATAAGGAGGCTTCTCTCCCTGAAGCACTTGTAATATTTGATTCGCCGCCGAAACAGCAGCCGCTAGACTCGCTTCAGGGGTTACTCCGGCTAAATGAGGTGAGAGAATGACATTCTCAAAATTATATAAAGGATTATCTAAAGCCGGCGGTTCTGGTTCAAAGACATCGAGGGCGCATCCAGCTATCAATTTTTGATTAAGGGCGATCCCTAAATCCTTTTCACAAACGACTTTTCCCCGGGAGGTATTAATTAAAAAAGCTGTTGGTTTCATCTTTTTAAAAACTGATATATTAAACATTTCCCGCGTTTCACTTGTTAGTTCAGTATGCAAAGAAACAAAATCCGATTCAGCCAGAAGAACATCTAAATCTTTGACCCAAGTTGCTCCTACTGTCTCCGCTTTGCTGGCTGGAACATAGGGATCATAAGCTAATACTCTCATCCCCAGTGCTAGGTTACATTTGTGAGCCACCAGAGTACCAATTCTTCCTAAACCTACAATACCAAGGGTCTTGTTTTCGAGTTGAATCGGTTGCATCTGATTGCGAATTAAATAGTTACCCTTTTTCACACAATGATCTAAAAAAGGGAGCTTTTTGGCAAGGGCTAAAATCATAGATAAGGTGTGTTCTGCTACAGCTGTAGTTGACATTCCGGGATTATTAACAACGATAACCCCCTGTTCTGTTGCTGCCATAATATCAATAGAATCTGTGCCAAATCCAGAGGTACTAATTACTTTTAAGTGTTTTGCTAATCGGATTGATGAAGCCTCTAACTTATTAGGATAACGCACAAATACGCCAGATACTTCTTGAATGGCCTCATTAATTTTATCCAGTGTAGGGTTGGACAAAATCTCTGTATTAGTAGATTCTTCAAGAAGTTTTTGCCCCGCTTCATCATACATTTTTCCGATTAAAAGAACCCTGTGTTTTTGAATATCCATAGTCAGAGTTTTTGGTGAAGTAGTAGTCATCGTAATTTTTCCTAAATTGAGGTTTAGCAATGAAACAGTTACAGAGCTTTTGAGGCTCGATAATCATCTATGGAAACAAGTCGCCAACTAGAATCCTCTAAAAGTTCTAAGACCCATTGATGATACTTAAATAAACTTTCTCGATGACCTACGCTAATAAAAGTTGTCTGTGCTTTTTGTAACTGGTGATATAAGGTTTGTTCGTTGTTCAAATCTAAAGCACTTGTGGCTTCATCTAAGATTACATAGCGGGGATGGGTTACTAACAATCGTGCAAAAGCAAGGCGTTGTTGTTCTCCTAAAGATAATATATTTTCCCAAGGAACTTCCGCATCAAAGCCATGAACTTTTGTGGCTATATTTTGAAGATTAACTTGTTGTAAAACCGATTCAAGTTCTCCATCGGTCATTTCACGGGTTGTTTTAGGATAAAGTAACTGTTCTCTTAGAGTTCCTAAAATAATATAAGGACGTTGAGGTAAAAAGAGAAATTCTTCTAAGGGAGGTCGTTTTAAACAACCAGTTCCTGCATTCCATAAGCCAGCAATAGCTCTTAATAGAGAACTTTTACCTCGTCCACTCGGTCCGACAATTAATAAACCTTCGCCTGGTTCGATAGATAGGGATAAATGTTGAACAATTACCTTTTCATAATCCGGTGTTTGTAAAGTAACATCCTCAAACTCGATCTCATTTTGTTCAAGGGTTTTAATGGTACTAGCATCCTTGGGTTGTCGGTCCATTTCTTCTAAGGCCGAGGAAAATTCAGATAGACGCTCAACATAACTGGAAAATCTGCCCAAAGAACCAAATTCAAGGATTAACTCAGAAAAACCATTAGCAAACATACTGCAAGCAATAATAGCCTGATTAACTTGTCCGAAATCAATTTCCCCCCGAATATAGGCCGGAGCGAAGACGACAAAGGGAAATATTTGAATAACTGAGCGATAACTTCGACTAAAAATGTCTTGATTTTTCTCCCAATCAATCTTACTGAGAGAATTTCTGACGAGATTATTAAATCGACGTTGAATGATTTTCAACTCTTGATTTTCGCCTTGAAAAAAGGCAATAGATTCAGCATGATTACGAACATGAGTTAAAGTGTAGGTGTAATTAGCTTTGGATTCCAATTCTTCTTGACTAATCTTATCTAATTCTCGACTTAAAGAAACAGCAATTAGGTTGCCGATAATTGTATAAGCCACTAAAATCAAGGCGGCTAGTCGGGAAATTGAGAAAAGAATTACTAAAAAAGTCGTCATTTCTAAGACTTTTTCTAATAAAATAGCTCCAAAATTAACAGCATTTCTAGCAATGGGTTCTATTTCTTGGGCTATCCTTTGATCCGGATTATCCA
>NZ_JASJFE010000446.1:0-2174 GCF_030067735.1 Microcystis sp. M53598_WE2
GATTTTGGCGACAAAATCTTCAAGGTTTTACCTCTCCAACTCCATTAGTCGTTGATAAACCGTTAAATCCTCTTGTTACTCAAAGTAAAAATTATCTTCATCAAAAATCAAAACTTTCTCCAGAAATTACCAGTCGTCTGAAATTACTCGCCCAAGAATATCGCCTTACTCTTTCTACCCTAATTCAAGGAGCTTGGGCTTTATTATTACATCATTATAGTAGTGAATCTGATATTGTATTTGGGGCAACCGTTTCGGGACGACCGCCCAATTTTACAGGAATTGAATCGATGGTAGGGATGTTTTTAAATACCTTACCCGTTCGCATCCAAATTGAGCCTCAACTTGAATTATTAACTTGGTTTCAACAATTACAACAAGAGCATTTAGAACGAGAGCAATATAGTTATAGTTCTTTAATTGATATTCAAAAATGGAGTGAAATTCCGTCCCCTCATTCAGTTTTTGAAAGTTTTGTTGTCTTTGAAAATTTACCCTTTAGCGACAATGATAGTCAGAATTTAGGCGGTTTACAAGTCGGTGAAATGCAAGATTATGGCAATGCTGATTATCCCTTAACGGTTATTGTCACCCCTGGAGAAGCCTTAAGTATTAAAATTATTTATCCTCAAGAACGATTTGAAAATGACACCATTGAAAGGATATTAGGTCATTTTAAAACCTTATTAGAAGGAATCGCTATTAATCCCCATCGTCGGATTCAAGACTTACCTGTATTAACGGAAGCTGAACGTCAATTATTATTAATTGAATGGAATCAAACTGCACCCCAAAAGCCTCTAAAACACTGCGTTCATCAATTATTTGAGCAACAAACTCTCAAAACTACTTCAGCCATTGCCGTTGTTTTTCAAGAGCAACAATTAACCTACCAAGAACTGAATGAATCTGCTAATCAATTGGCTCATTATTTACAAAAAATTGGGGTGAGTTTTCAATCTTTAGTCGGGATTTGTTTAGAACGGTCTGTTAATATGGTAATTGCCGTTTTAGCAGTGTTAAAAGTAGGCGGTGTTTGTGTTCCCCTAGATCCAACCTATCCTCAAGAAAGACTTTCTTACATCCTGCAAGACACCCAAATCAAAACCTTATTAACCCAAAAAGATTGTCAATCCCTCTTAAACAGTGAAACCATTTCTCAACGGATTTTATTGGATGAACAAGGGTCAGAAATTGCCTTAGAACCCAAGACTAATCTTGACAACCCCGTGAGTTTAAAGGATTTGGCCTATATTATTTATAGTTCAGGCTCTACGGGTGTGCCAAAAGGGATTATGATCCTGCATCAATCCTTAACCAATATTATTGAGCATCATCAGGCGAAAATGTCACCGGAGAGAAATTTCTTACAATTTGCTCCCTTCAATTTCGATGTTAGCTATCACGAAATGTTTGCAGCCTGGTGTTTAGGGGGAAGCTTATTTATTGTTCCAGAAGATGCCCGCTTAGACCTTGCTAAAATAAGTCAATTATTGGCAAATAACCCCATTCATAAAGCGATTTTGCCCGTTACTTTGTTACAACAATTAATTGAAACCTATAGTGAGGAAACCTACTTATTTGCTAACTTGCGTGAAATTATTTCAGCTGGAGAGCAATTACAAATTACTCCAGCGATGATTTCTGCATTCAAGAAACTCGAACATTGTACGCTTTACAATTTTTATGGCCCGACAGAAGCGGATATCGTTACCAGTTATACCTTTGACCCTAATCCTGAGCTTTGGCCGAAGTATATTCCCATTGGTAAACCCGCGATTAATGTGCAAGTTTATATTTTAAATTCTCATCTTCAACCTGTACCCATCGGAGTCACTGGCGAGTTATATGTTGCGGGTGGCGGTTTAGCGCGGGGTTATTTCAACAATCCCCAATTAACCAAAGAAAAATTTATTGCTAATCCCTTTAGCGATAATTCATTGCTGTATAAAACTGGAGATTTAGCTCGTTATTTACCCAATGGAGACATTGAATATTTAGGAAGAATTGATGATGTGGTCAAAGTTAGAGGTTATAGAATTGAATTAGGGGAAGTAGAAACTATTTTAAATCAACATCCTCAAATTGCCCAAGCCATTGCTACAGTTCAGGGAGAAACCGCCAGAGAAAAATATTTAGCCGCTTATTTTATTCCCCGTCCAGGTGAAACCGTA
>NZ_JASJFE010000522.1:0-2390 GCF_030067735.1 Microcystis sp. M53598_WE2
GGTTAACTAGGGTTTGCTGAATAAATCTAAAAACCATGTTGGATAAGACTTTTAGACCTTTTTGAAATCCAAAAGTACCGCCTATTGGAGTGATCGGGGGGAAATTCTCAGGACTTTTTCCCTGAAAATTAGGTAATTGACCCCCTGAAAATGGGTAAAACCCTACACCCTACACCCTACACCCCACACCCTGCCCCCAGGAAAAACTTTTTGCCGCAAAGCCTATTTAAGACGAGGTGATCACGCTGGCTTCTTCCACTTGAGACCAAGAAGGATGAGCGCGTTCGATTTCGGAGGATTGCAGCAGCGCTAAAGCGGCGATAAAGTCTCTAATTCCCTGAAAATTGCCGTAAACCGAAGCAAAGCGCACATAGGCCACTTCCGATTCTTGCCGGAGGTATTCTAGGACTAATTGACCGATCTCCTGACTTGTTACCTCCCGTTTTGAGTCTTGCTGCAGACGGGATTCGATATCATTGACGATCGCCTCTAATCTTGAGGGGGGAATGCCGGTTTTTTCGCAGGCGCGGACGATACCCCGCAGCAGTTTGCAGCGATCAAAAGATTCCCGTTTACCATCTTTTTTAATCACCGTGATCGGCACGAATTCGATGCGCTCGTAGGTGGTGAAGCGATATTTACACTGTAAGCATTCACGACGACGACGAATGCTCTGACCGTTTTCGGAGGAACGGGACTCTAAAACGCGACTATCGGTATGCTGACAATGAGGACACTGCATAGGAGGCGCTCGGTGAGGGGAACCTTTAATTTAAGCCTTTAAATACGAAAACCAGAGCCGCTAACCTGCTTTTGACAAGCGGGCGGCTCAGGGAAGAAAATTATTAAGTTAAACGGAGTTAAGAAATTTACTTTTGAATCCGGGGAGGTTCCCGGAAGGCGATGGCGAAGAAAATTACCGCCAAGGCCATAGTTAAAACCAAGATGTAAGCGACGCTTTCCATGGTTGGACATCCTACAAGATTGCTATGACAATCCTATAGTATCAGGAAATGAGCTTTTCGGCTTGTCTGGGGATGTAATCTACATCCCCAGAATCAGTGGCGATCTATTTAACGCTAACTTTTGCCCCGGCATCTTCCAGTTTTTTCTTGACGGCGGCGGCATCATCTTTGTTGGTGCCTTCTTTAACCGCTTTGGGAGCGGCTTCTACTAGGTCTTTCGCTTCTTTGAGTCCTAAACCAGTCAATTCGCGCACTACCTTGAGGATAGCAATTTTCTTGTCGGCGGGAACTTCTTCAAGAACGACGTTAAATTCGGTTTGTTCTTCCACAGCTTCAGCGGCGGCCGCAGGAGCAGCCCCGGGGGCAGCCATAATTATGCCACCGGCCGGAGCGGCGGCGCTAACTCCGAAGGTTTCTTCGATACCTTTGACTAATTCCGCAGCTTCTAAGAGGGTCAGGGTTTTGAGTTTTTCTAAGATTTCAGCTACAGCAGACATGGGTTAGACTCCTAATTGTTTTAAGTGATTGATTGGTGCGGTGTTAAGCCGCTTCTTTTTCTTCTTGACGGGCCACGGCATCGACGGCACGGGCCAAAGATGCTGGAACTTCGTTGATGCTGCGGGCCAGTTTGGTGGCAATGGCGTTGATTGCTCCAGCGGCCTGAGCGATTAACTGTTCTTTCGACGGTAAATCGGCGATCGCTTTGATCTGATCTTCCGTCAACAGTTGACCTTTGGTCCCTTCTTTGAGGACACCGCCGCGCAATTCGGTTTTTTTGCTTTCTTTTTTGAACTCTTGATAGGCCTTGAAAGCTCCACCGATATCCTCTTTTACGAGCAGAAAGGCGGATGTTCCCGATAAAAGGCTTTTCATCGGTTCCCAGCCACTATCTTCAGCGATCGCCAAGCCCATCAAAGTATTTTTGGTGACTTGACAAATCGTTCCCGTGGGGCGCAATTTGCGGCGTAGATTGCTGATTTCGGCGACGGTTAAACCTTGATAGTCGATGACCATCGTTAATTGAGCTTCCCTCAGGGAGGTTTTTAATTCTTCTAGAATTACTCCCTTGCTTTCTCTGCTTCTCCCCATCCCTTGTTCACCTCCTGTATGCGGGGGACCGGTCCACAGACAGGCGCAAAAATAACCCCTTGTAGCGCCGGGGTTGAGTGGAGAGAATCCAGTTCAGGCACGACCAAGACAGAAAATATCTCTCTTTAGTCTTTTTGGCTGCTGTTTTCTCGCTTTGACCTCGGCAGGGTATTTAAGCTGTTTCGCACCTGCTGTCTTTGGCTTAAGCCAGTCCCTCATCATAACATTATTGCGGGATTTATGTCAAGCCCTGGGAAGGAACGAGCAGGGCGATCGCATTTAAGACTGAATCCCTTGAGTATAGGCTACTTAGGGTTTGCTGAATAAATCTAAAAA
>NZ_JASJFE010001098.1:0-3914 GCF_030067735.1 Microcystis sp. M53598_WE2
AAAAAGGTCTAAAAGTCTTATCCAACAAGGTTTTTAGATTTATTCAGCAAGCTCTAGTTAAAATATAGCAGCATTTGCTAATCGCACATCGGCCGTTAGCTTTTTTCTCCCTATCTCCTGTCCTCTTCTTGCTTTCTTGATATGTCTAAAAACTTTTGGTTTATTTTTCTAGGTCTTTTACTGATAAATAACCTACATTTATCAGCCTTGGCAGAAACAGTTTTACAAAGAATTGCTCGCACGGGAGAATTAAAAGCGGCAGCCAGAAAAGACGCTACTCCCTTTAGTTATATCGATGAGAAAACGGGACAATGGACAGGTTATGGAGTGGAATTAATGCGCTTAGTCCAACGTCGATTAGAACAAGAAGTAGGTAAACCGGTTACAATAAACTTTACAGAAGCGACGACTAATAATCGTTTTCAGCAAGTGGAACAGGGACAAGTAGATTTATCCTGTAATGCGGCAACAATCACGGAAGAAAGACTAGAAAAGGTTAATTTTTCTATTCCCTATTTTATGACAGGAGCGCAATTTCTAACTAAAAGGGAAAATGTTGATAAAATAGATATTAATAACACTTTAGCGGCAGTTGCGATCGCCTATATTCCCCACACCACCACCGATAGTATTATTCGTTATATCTATCCTCTGGCTAATTGGCAAGCTGTCAGCGATCGAAGTGAGGCAGTGGCAAAATTACAAAGGGGAGAAGTTAAAGCAGTGGTTAGTGATGGAATTCTTCTACTGGGGGAAATCGTTAAACAAGGACAGGATCCGCGACAATTTGTGCTACTACCCCGTCAACCGATTACCACCGAACTTTATGGCTGTATTTTACCCAAAAACGATCCCGAATGGAAAAAATTTGTTGATACTGTTGTCGGCAGCAATGATAACCAGAAACTGCGAGAACAATGGTTTAATTTAGAACAAGGTTTTTTCCCCTATACGATTCTCAATCAACCCTAAAAATAGACTGTAATTGCTGAAAATTAAAAGTAAGTAAATTCTGATTTTTTTTCCCCTTTTCCTTGTCACTTTTTCCTGAAAAACTATGTCTTTTGTCGGTTTACATATTCACAGTGATTATAGCTTACTTGATGGTGCTTCCCAATTACCTGCACTAATTGATCGAGCGATCGAATTAGGACAACCGGCGATCGCTTTAACCGATCATGGAGTCATGTATGGTGCGATCGAATTAATTAAAACCTGCCGTAATAAGGGAATAAAACCAATTATTGGCAATGAAATGTATGTAGTCAATGGCGATATTGAAGTCAATCTTCGCCACCGAAAATATCATCAAGTTGTTTTAGCCAAAAATACCCAAGGCTATAAAAATCTAGTTAAATTAACTACTATTTCTAATCTGAAAGGTATTCAAGGTAAAGGTATTTTTGCTCGTCCTTGTATCAATAAAGAGTTACTCCAACAATACCACGAAGGATTGATAGTTACCAGTGCTTGCTTGGGTGGAGAGATTCCCCAAGCGATTTTAGCTAATAACAGGAAACTGGCTAAGGAAACGGCTAAATGGTATAAAAAACTTTTTGGTGATGATTTTTATTTAGAAATTCAAGACCATGGTTCTAAAGAAGATCGGATTGTCAATGTAGAAATAGTTAAAATTGCTAAAGAATTAGGAATCAAAGTAGTTGCTACTAACGATTCTCACTTTATTTCCTGTTACGATGTAGAGGCACACGATGCCTTGCTTTGTATTCAAACTGCCAAGTTAATTACTGAAGATAAACGTCTCCGTTATAGCGGCACAGAATACTTAAAATCTGCTGATGAAATGCGCTTACTTTTTCGTGATCATCTGCCAGAAGATGTGATTGAAGAAGCGATTAATAACACCTTAGAAGTAGCAGAAAAAGTCGAACCTTATAACATATTTAATGAACCAAGGCTGCCTAATTATCCTGTTCCTGCCGGACATACTGCTGATAGTTATGTAGAAGAAATTGCTTGGTTAGGATTACTAGAAAGATTAAAATGTCCTTCTCGTCACGAGATTGAGCCTGTTTACAAAGAAAGGCTTGAATACGAATTAAAAATGTTACAGAAAATGGGATTTTCTACCTATTTTCTCGTCGTTTGGGACTATATAAAATATGCTAGAGATCATGATATTCCCGTCGGTCCAGGACGCGGTTCGGCGGCGGGTTCTTTGGTAGCATATTCTTTAAAAATAACCAATATTGATCCCGTTCATCACGGTTTATTATTTGAGCGTTTTCTCAATCCTGAACGGAAATCTATGCCTGATATTGATACGGATTTCTGTATCGAGAGACGGGATGAAATGATCCAATACGTCACGGAAAAATACGGGGAGGCTAATGTTGCCCAAATCATTACTTTTAACCGCATGACATCAAAAGCTGTCTTAAAAGATGTGGCGCGGGTGTTAGATATTCCCTACGCCGAATCGGATAAAATGGCGAAAATGATTCCCGTTTCTCGCGGTAAACCCACACCTTTAAAAGTGATGATTTCCGATGAAACTCCCGAACCGGCATTTAAAGAAAGATACGATACGGAACCCCATGTGCGTCATTGGTTAGATATGGCAATTCGTATCGAAGGTACTAACAAAACCTTCGGAGTTCATGCCGCGGGAGTCGTCATTTCTTCCCAACCTTTAGATGAAGTGGTTCCCCTCCAGAAAAATAATGATGGGGCGGTAATTACCCAATATTTCATGGAGGATTTAGAATCATTGGGATTGTTAAAAATGGACTTTTTAGGGTTAAGAAATTTAACCACTTTGAAAAAAACCGCCGATTTAATTAAACAAAATCAGGGCATAGATATCGATCTGGATCAATTGCCTTTAGATGAAAGAAAAGCCCTGCAAATTCGGGCTAAAGGGGAACATAAAAAACTACCTCCCGATATTATCAAAACCCACGTATTACTAGAAGAAGGGGATTTAGAAGGTATTTTCCAGTTAGAATCATCGGGGATGAAACAGATAGTTAAAGAGTTAAAACCATCGGGTATTGAGGACATATCTTCAATCTTAGCACTCTATCGCCCCGGACCTTTAGATGCGGGATTAATTCCTCTCTTTATTGGCAGAAAACACGGTAGAGAACCCATTCGTTATGATCATCCTTTATTGGAACCAATTCTTAAGGAAACCTACGCAGTTTTAGTCTATCAAGAACAGATTATGAAAATGGCGCAGGATTTAGCTGGTTATTCCCTAGGAGAAGCGGATCTATTGCGTCGGGCAATGGGTAAGAAAAAAGCCTCCGAAATGCAGAAACAAAGGGAGATGTTTATCGATGGTGCTGCTAAAAATGGTGTGGAAAAAAGAATCGCTGAAAATCTCTTTGAACAGATGGTAAATTTTGCCGAATATTGTCTAGGAGGTGAGACGTTAATTTTAACTGAGGAATACGGATTATTACCAATTGCTAAAATTGTGAGCGAAGAAATTAACTGCACTGTTTATACTGTTGACCAAAATGGTTTTGTTTATAGTCAACCAATCTCTCAATGGCACGAGCGAGGTTTACAAGAAGTCTTTGAATACACCCTAGAAAATGGGCAAACTATCCAAGCAACCAAAGATCATAAATTTATGACTAGCGACGGAGAAATGTTAGCCATAGATACAATATTTGAGCGAGGTTTAGATTTAAAATCCTCTGATTTTTCCTAAAAACCAAACCCCCCAATCTGGTGAGATTGAGGGGTAGGAAAGAATAATCCTGGCATCGAGCTATTGTCCCGGTCGGCAACCCGACAAGGAGCTTGGCCACGGTGAAGTTTCACAACCGAGTTCGGGATGGAATCGGAGTGGTGCCATCACGTTAAAGACACCAGGAAGGGTAGAACCCTCAAGACTGCAAAAGCTAGGAAAAAAGTGGTGAAAAGAAGAATCAGGTCAAGCC
>NZ_JASJFE010000596.1:0-9575 GCF_030067735.1 Microcystis sp. M53598_WE2
AACTTTAAACTCTAAGACAAACATTTTACGCAGGGGGGACTTAGACAAAATCAGTATAGCACAATAAAAGTTAAGTTAACAAGATATAGTTTAAAAAGCCGTCCTAAAAGGACGGGGCTTTAACCCAAAATTTCGGTAAAGGAGGCAAGAAATAGACCCCTTCGGGCCAATTCCGGTCTAAGGCCGCCCCAAAACCGTTTAATATAGTCTCACTAACCAGAGGAGCAAGAATCCATAAACGGGGCAAATTTTCCTCATTGTAGGGGCTATTTTCTCGTTTGGCTTGTCGCTGTAGTTCAGCAAAAACGGCGGTTAATTTCGAGAGACAATTACGCACATCGGCACGAGTGGGAGAATTACGATAGGGTTCTAGGAGAGCGCTATTTAGGGCAATTTGACCTAATAATCCTAGATTATCGACAGTTATCTGCCGATCTGGATGAGGCGAAAAAAATAGATCAATTTGTCGGGTTTCGTCGGTAATTTCTTTGCTAATTTCTACCCGGCCTAGGGGCGATAATAATTCTTCCAGATAGTTTTTAGCAAATTGGTCATGAGGTTTCATCGATCGAGGCGAAGAAAAAAACGGTAAGATTAGTTAAAGAAAATGATACAAATATACATTGATTAGACAAAAAAAGCTATAAGTAAAAGAAAAGTCAATCTTCCTCAGCCCCATGACGAGAAAAGAACGGCCCCACTCGTGGTTCTCAAGAAAACCCTTGACCTGGCAACAATCGCGGACTATGTGGCGCGATTTATGGTTAGAAGCGTCCCTCGATTTTCCCTATCTAGCTTTGATTGTCAGTTCTTGTGCGATCGCTACCTTTGGCTTAGTCGCCAATAGTGCGGCCGTGATTATTGGGGCGATGATTATTGCCCCTTTGATGTTGCCGATTCGTAGTCTGGCTTTTGGTGGTTTAATTGGCAGTTGGCGATTAATTCGTAAGTCGGCCTTGGCGATTTTAGTTGGTACGATCATCGCTTTAGCGATAGCTTGGTTGCTAGGATTATTGATCGGAATTTCCGAATTTGGTAGTGAAATTCAGGCCCGTTCTCAACCGAATCTTTTAGATTTAGGAGTAGCAATTACGGCGGGGGCAATCAGTGGTTATGCCAAAATAGAACCGAAAATTTCAGGTACTTTAGCGGGAACAGCGATCGCCGTGGCTTTAATGCCGCCAGTTTGTACGATTGGTTTAGGATTATCCCAAGGGAATTGGCTCCTAAGTTTGGGGGCAACTCTGTTATATATTACCAATTTATTAGGCATTGCTCTCTCCTGTTTGTTGGTCTTTTTGCTGGCAGGTTATTCTAATTTTCATCGGGCGCGTAACGCTCTAATTTTGACTTCTATCCTGACAGCAGTTTTGCTAATTCCGTTAGGAATAAGTTTTGCAACTCTGGCCAATCAAGCTCGCTTAGAAAGGTTGCTCAAAAAAGCTTTATTACAACGAACGATTACTTTTCAACGGGCAGAATTATTGGAATCTTCGATTAATTGGCTCAAGCAACCTCCCCGGGTGAGATTAGTAGTAAGAACTGCGGAAAGTATTACCCCCAGACAGGTAGAATTGTTGGAAGAATTCATTACTAAGGAAATGGGGCGACCTTTTCAATTAAATGTCTTGGTTTCTAAGGTTAATGAAGTCACTGCCCCAGAATAAAGTCGAGAAAATTAGCTCAAGTAATGACAAACAAGGATTAATTCGTTATCTTAATGTTTGATATTTAATCTATAGGTAGGGTTCAGGTGAGTGGCGACAATCGACCAGAAAGCACGGCTTATGTGCGGATAATTAAGCAATCTTGGCAAACGGGTAAATTAGAGGGAGAAGTGCGGACGGAACAATATCAATGGCGTTTTCAATGGCATTTTCTTCAAGGCAAGTTATCAGTACAACCTTCCCTAGGTAGGGCTTTGATTTTTGAACCCTTGAATCGGTTTTTAGAACGCTACGATTATCAATTAGAACCGGGAGGAGATTATGAATTTACAGTGCGCTCAAAATTTTAAATATGGGGGATTGAATTACAGCCTTTCTCCTAAGGATGAAGTTTAACCTAATTTGGCCTCATAAAAGGAAAACCTTGTACCTCATCATTAAGATAACAGCCTATTGATCAAGAGAAATTGACGGTTTATGGACAACCCGGCCGAGATACTAGGTTTTTACAGGAAGTTTTTTGATTTAAATCCCACCGGTTAGGCTAAAATTCAGCCAGAACAAAACGTTATATTAACGATAAGAATTTTTAGGAACAAGGGAAATGACGCAAGGACAGAAGGTTTCAGTGGGTATTGTCGGCGCTTCGGGATATGGTGGCGTACAGTTGGTACGTTTGCTCAAAGAACATCCCTTAGTAGAATTAGCCTATCTGGGGGGCGATAGTAGCGCCGGAAAACCCTACAGTGATTTATATCCCCATCTCGGTCATAGCATTAATCTTAATGTGGAGGCGATCGATTTAGAGATAATTGCCTCCCGTTGTCAAGTGGTTTTCTTGGGTTTACCCAATGGTTTAGCCTGTGATTTAGCCCCTCCTTTGCTCGCTAAAGGGTGTAAAGTCTTGGATCTGTCGGCAGATTATCGTTTTACTAGCCTAGACACCTATAGTAAATGGTATGGCAAGGAACGTCAGGATCAAGCGATCGCATCTACGGCTGTGTACGGTTTACCGGAACTTTATCGGGAAGATATTAAAAATGCCTCTTTGATCGGTTGCCCCGGATGTTATCCTACCGCTAGTTTAATGGCGATTTCTCCCCTGTTAAAACAGGGTTTAATTGTCCCGGAAACCACGATTATTGATGCCAAATCGGGAACTTCGGGAGGGGGAAGACAAGCTAAGATTAATATGTTATTGGCAGAAGCAGATAGTTCGATCGGGGCCTATAATGTAGCGGGAAAACACCGTCATACTCCCGAAATTGAGCAGATTTGCGGTGATTTAGCCGGTCATGAGGTGCGCGTCCAGTTTACTCCCCATTTAATGCCCATGGTCCGAGGTATCCTGTCCACAGTCTATGCAACTTTGCGGGATCCCAATCTGGTGCGGGATGATTTAATCACTATCTACAATGCTTTTTATCGCGCTTCTCCCTTTGTCAAAATCCTACCGGGGGGAGTCTATCCACAAACTAAATGGGCCTGTGGTACTAATTTATGTTATCTCGGTATTGAAGTAGATCCGAGAACCGATCGAGTGATAGTGATGTCAGCGATCGATAATTTAGTTAAGGGACAATCGGGACAAGCGGTACAATGTCTCAATCTCATGATGGGTTGGGAAGAATCCCTTGCTTTGCCGCAAATGTGTTTTTATCCTTAAAAATTCCTGGATGCGTTTAACCGAGTACATCTCATTTTTGTAAATCTACTGAGTTGGGATTTTTAAAGGGAAACTATCTTCTAAAATTGGTGATCACTTCCGATTTTATCACTCAATCCAAGCCTTTGGGGGGTTCTACCCCCCAAACCCCGGAGCGCATTAGCTTTTTGGTGGGATGCTTACACGCAGCTGCTGATACATTTGTAATTATTTTAAGAGTCACTGATAATTGCTGATTGTCGGTATTTCTGCAAATGTGAGATGCAGCCCGTTTGACCAGGCATCCTTTGCTCAATTTCGGGAAAAACTGGCAAAATTTTGTCACTATGATTGGGATGCGATGTTTACCGATTGGCAGCAAAGACAAGGAGAAAATGGCTGAAAAGTAGTCAGTTTATCCATAAAAACAAGTGGAGAAACTTCTAAGCTGTTCGTAATTTAAATTGCTTGTTGAGACGAGGCAAGAGGCACTCTTGCAAGAGGCACCCCCAAGGGGTCGGGGGAGATTCGGCTAATCTAAGAATAAGCGGTTTAAATACGTCTTAGCTTAGCGGCTCCTCGATACAAAATGAACATTGTTGACCAAATCATATCACTTTTTAACTCGCTATAATTAATTTATCTCTACACCAAGAATTGACCAGCATTTCTACAGAAATTTGCTGTTCTCTGGCCACTTCTAAAAGTTTCACCATCAAATCTGCATCGATTGCTACTAAATAATGCTTTTTTTTCAGATCGACATCAAAATTGACTTCCGGTAGTTCCGATTCAAATTCTCCCAGATCGTGGCTATCAAAAAAATTGACAATTTCCTCGGTAGAATTAAACTTAGGTAGGCTTTTTGATTTATTTTCTGTCATACATTTTTCTCTCCTTATCAGCCATATCTCTGGCACTTAAAATCAAGGCTTGGTTGGATAATTTATAGACGAATATAACAGCTAAATAACGTCCGCTATCGGTTTGCCCTAAAGCTAGATATAGATATTCTCTCGCTTGAACGCCCTTTTCTACAAATCGAAACTTGGGCTTATTGCCAAGAACTTCTTCCACCTCATCAGGAGTGACACAATGCTTCACGGCCAGTTTTTCTACAATTGTTTCCAACCAAATGATTTCCTCAATGCTCACTAATTTTACCTTGAGCTATAGCAGACAGTTACATTTTAGCCAATCAATTCTAGAAACCCTGACTGACCCGACTGGGATCACCTAAAAAAGCTCTTTCAGGAATCGATCCTTTAGTAGCTTCCGGGAGAATTTGCCAGTGTTGATCTAAAGCTTGTAAAACTCGATCCTGCTGATTTCTGAATCCCTCGATATTGCTACTACCAGCATTCATAATCACAAACCAAACTTTACCCCTTTCTTGGGTGGGAATTTCTCCGGCTAAGGCGCTAACTTGGGCCAAAGTTCCAGTTTTAATCACCACTCCTTTGGGAATGGCGCGCCACTGCATAGTTCCTTTGGTATCGCGTCCCCCCACCGGAAATAAATCGGCGACTTGTATCGGTTGATTGGCTAACTTGCGATCCAAGGCCTTGAGAATCTCAATAACTGCCCGGGGAGACAAGCGATTTTCTACACCCAATCCCGAACCATTAATTAATTGAATTTCTTCCGCTCCTACCCCGGTAATTTTAGTATTAATTGCGTCCACTGCCGCCGGGCCACCGAGCAGTTCCGCTAACATTTCTGACATGACGTTGTTACTATAAATATTCATTTGACGCAACAGTTCCGTTAAAGTTAAGGACTGATGACGCAATAATAATCGGGCATTTTCGGGGCGAATTTGACTGGCTCGAACCATGCCCAAAATCTTCACCTGTGGGGCTTGTGTGCCGCTAGGAAGGCTCTGAAAAGCTTTTTGGGTTTCTTTTGACCATTTCGATTGATCAAGCCCAATTTTCAGCGATTCTCCCGCTTTGAGGGGATCGGTTTGAAAATTCATGGCGAATTTACCCGTAACGATCAGATCGCCTTTGACCTGACGGATGCCTAATTGATCGAGGCCATTGCCCACTGCGATCGCTTCTTCCCAGACAAACAGAGGATCCCCTTGCCCTTCAATAATTAAATCTCCCTCTAACACCCCGTTTTTTACCTCTCCCGTGCTGTAAAAACGAGTAGCAAAACGATGATCGAGAGGCCAGGTTTCCACGGCGGCGAGAGTAGTGGCGATTTTAGTTAAAGAGGCCCCCGAAGCGGGCAGATTACCCTGATGATCAGCTAAATCAGCCCATTCCGTCTCAATTAAGACCCGTTGTTGACTAGAGTTTAAACCTTTTTTAGTCAAGTCTTGCAGATAATCAGCCACGATCGCCGCCACCCGGGGATCGGGAGCGGTGGGAAGGTGGAAAATAGGTTGATTTTGCCAAGAAATTAGGGGAATATTGGCGATAGGTTGGGATTGCCCCCCCAACCAACCCAAGAGAAAGCCGAAAACTGCCAAATTAAAAACTGAGAACATCTTTTCCTTAATCGCAATGATGCCTTATTGTATAGAGATGATTGGTAATTTTTAACAATTGCTCGATCAGAAAACACTAATCCTCGATCGGCCAGCTTTTGTCAAGAGCTGCCGCTCAACTTATTAAAGATTTCTATCCCACTGACTCAATGGCAGAAACGGCATTAAATCGGGCAAGAATCGCGGTAGATGCGATGGGAGGTGACCACGCTCCCAACGAGATTATCGCGGGATCGATGCGAGCTTCCGAAGAATTAGATGTAGAAGTATTATTAGTCGGCGATTCTGAACGGATTGAGGCTTATTTCCAGCATCATCCCCGTCCCAAGAATCTCACCATCGTCCACGCAGAGGAAGTGGTGGCCATGGACGAAGAACCGATCACCGCTATCCGTCGCAAACCAGCGGCCTCGATTAATGTGGCCATGGATTTAGTCAAACAAAATCGCGCCGATGCGGTGGTGTCCGCCGGTCACTCCGGGGCAGCCATGGCGGCAGCGTTACTGCGTTTAGGTCGTTTAAAAGGAATCGATCGCCCGGCGATCGGTGCGGTGCTGCCGACGATGTTGGCGGGTAAATCGGTGATTATCCTCGATGTCGGGGCGAATGTGGACTGTAAACCCAAATATTTAGAGCAGTTTGCCCTAATGGGGACAATTTACAGTAAATACGTTATGGGTGTTGAAGAACCGCAAGTTGGTTTACTCAATATTGGCGAAGAAGCCAGCAAAGGTAACGATCTCGCCCTAAAAACCTACGAATTATTAGAAAATAACCAGCAAATTCCCTTTATCGGCAATGCGGAAGGCCGGGATGTGCTATCGGGACAATTTGATGTGATCGTCTGCGATGGTTTTGTCGGTAATGTCCTGTTAAAATTTGCCGAAGCGGTGGGGGGAATTATCCTACAAATTCTCAAAGAGGAATTACCTAAGGGGATACAGGGTAAAGTCGGGACGGCTTTAATTAAACCCAATCTTAAACAGATCAAACAACGCATGGATCATGCGGAACACGGTGGCGCACTGTTATTTGGAGTCGATGGGGTCTGTGTGATCAGTCACGGCAGTTCCCAAGCGCCTTCAATTTTTAACGCTATCCGACAGGCAAAAAATGCCGTTGATAATCGCGTTTCTGAGCGCATTCAAGCCTACAATGACCACCATCATCAATTAAAAAAGTTGTCGGTGAACGGTGAAGATTAAGCTGTCATCCTTTTGCTGTTATCAGTAATCAGTAATCAGTGAAAAGACGGTGGGAAACTGCTATTTAATACTGCTTACCTAATACTCAAATCTGGTCACTGATAACTGACCCACTGATAACTGACCCACTGATAACTGACCCACTGATAACTGATAACTGATAACTGATAACTGAAAAAGGGGGAATATTTTGAACGGATTCGGGGCAGCAGTCGTCATTACCGGTTGTGGATCGGCCACACCAGCGCAATTTCTTAGTAATGAGGAACTCAGCCAAATTGTCGAGACTTCCGATGAGTGGATTAAAAGTCGCACAGGCATCGGTAAACGCCATTTAGCGGATCGATCGGTGTCTTTGAGCCAATTAGCAGCCCAAGCGGCGATTAAGGCTCTGGAAATGGCTCAGGTGTCGCCTAGGGACATCGATCTGATTCTCTTGGCTACTTCTACCCCCGATGATCTGTTCGGTAGTGCCGCCCAAGTTCAAAGTCAGATCGGGGCCAATCGGGCGATCGCTTTTGATCTCACCGCCGCCTGTTCGGGTTTTCTGGTGGCATTAGTCACCGCCACCCAGTTTATCCGTACTGGTACTTACCGCAATGTCTTGGTTATCGGGGCCGATGTTCTCTCCCGTTGGGTGGATTGGAACGATCGCGCTACCTGTGTCCTCTTTGGAGATGGGGCAGGGGCGGTGGTTTGTCAAGCAAATGATACAAAAGATAACATTCTCGGTTTTGAACTCCATAGCGACGGCAGTCAGAATGGTTCTCTCAATCTCGCCTATGAGGGGGAAGAATTGCCCCTTAAGCAGGGGATAAGGGTTCAAAAAGGGACCTATAAGCCCCTAAGGATGAACGGACGGGAAGTCTATCGTTTTGCCGTGGCGAAAGTGCCAGAGGTCATCGAAAAAGCTCTCTATCGGGCTAATTTAACCACCAGTGACATCGATTGGCTAGTTTTGCACCAAGCTAATCAAAGAATTATGGACGCGGTGAGCGAGCGCCTGAAACTGCCTCCGGAAAAAGTGATCAGCAATCTCAGCGAGTATGGCAACACTTCCGCAGCCTCGATTCCTCTAGCCCTCGATGAAGCTGTCAGGAGTGGTAAGGTCAAAAAAGGTGATATTATTGCTTCTTCCGGCTTTGGTGCCGGTTTAACTTGGGGTGGGATTATCTTCCGTTGGGGAGATTAATTCAGTGATCAGTAAACAGTAACCAGTGATCAGTAAACAGTAAACAGTAACCAGTAAACAGTAAACAGTAAACAGTAAACTAAAAACTCACATCTGATAACTGATAACTGATCACTGATCACTGACCCAAACACATCTATCTATCTATTTTAAGAACTTATGAAAACAGCGTGGATATTCCCTGGACAAGGATCGCAAGCGTTAGGAATGATTGGAGATTTAGCGGAAAGTGCGCTTGGTCAAGAGAGATTAGAAATAGCAGAAAGAATCCTCGGGTGGTCGGTCTTGGAAAAATGTCAAGGGGATGAAGAAACCCTATCTCGTACTCTTTATACCCAACCTTGTTTATTTGTGGTGGAGAGTATTTTAGCGGATTTGTTGCAAGAAAAAGGTCATTTTCCCGATCTAGTTGCCGGTCATAGTCTTGGTGAATATTCGGCTTTGTATGCGGCCAGGGTGTTTAATTTTGAAACAGGATTAAATCTAGTTCAAAACCGTTCCCGTTTGATGGATGCGGCCGAAGGTGGTAAAATGGCCGCCTTAATGAAATTCGATCGCACCAGTCTAGAGACAGTGATTAATCAGACGGAAAATGTAGTTATTGCTAATGATAATAGTGCCGAACAAGTGGTGATTTCTGGGACTCCTGCAGCGGTGGATTTGGTATTAGGTCAAGTGAAAGTTAAGCGCGTTATGCCGTTAAAAGTATCCGGTGCTTTTCACTCTCCCTTGATGGAAAATGCTGCTATTCAGTTTCAGCAGATTTTAGAATTAGTTAATTTTCGGTCTGCCAAAGTTCCCGTTATTTCTAATGTTAATCCTAGCCAACCGATCAACGATGCGGAGGAATTAAAAAGTTATCTCATTCAGCAGATGACTAGCTCCGTAAGATGGCGAGAAATTATGTTAAAATTGCTGGATGTGGGTGTGGAAAAAGCGATCGAAGTGGGACCAGGTAAAGTTTTAACTGGTTTAATTAAACGAACTGTTCCTGCAATTGAGTTAGAAAATATCAGTCAATTAGCCGATATATCCAAGGGTAGCGAAGATGTTAAATTGCAGGGTTCATTAATTGGTGTTGGTTAAATTATCTGGCAACATTTTCGACAAAGGAAGTAAATTGATAGATACCTAGCCAAAAATTTGGTTAGGTATTTTTTTAGAAAACTATCATAACTGAACTTCCCCATACATATCTACTAAGCTAAGACGTATTTAAACCGCTTATTCTTAGATTAGCCGAATCTCCCCCACCCTTGCCTCTAGGGCTGTTTCATTCTCCGATCAGGATATCAAAAGTAAAAGCGATCACTGTCAGGTAAAATGAGGAGTGACCGCCAACCTTTAAAATATATGTTGAGCTTAATAG
>NZ_JASJFE010000417.1:0-1840 GCF_030067735.1 Microcystis sp. M53598_WE2
TCTTTACAATTGTTGGAGAAGTGGGGAAGTGGGGTGTAGGGTGTGGGGTGTGGGGTGTAGGGTGTGGGGTGTGGGGTGTAGGGTGTGGGGAGGAGGGGGGGGGGGAGTGGGGTGTAGGGTGTGGGGGGTAGGGTGTGGGGTGTGGGGTGTGGGGGGTGGGGTGTAGGGGGTGGGGTGTGGGGAAAAGGAAGAATAAATAAAAATAATCTCCTGAAGACTGAAGACTGATAATTTTCATTTTTGTAGTAGAATGGAGAGCCACTAATAACCGATTTCTGGAATAATGGCCGATATTAAAACCCTAATTAAACAGGTACACCAAGAGGCAAAAAAAGAGGATTTTCCCATCGATACCCTAATTTACCAAGAGGCCAAAAAAGACCCCCTTGAACCAGTTTTGTATGCAGGTAATCTGGCTAGTCAGTTATGCTTTTTTGGCCGGGATTTAGGACGAGATGAAGTGTATGCAGGACAACCTTTGATCGGGGCTGCCGGTAGAATGGTGAGAGAGGGATTTTTTCAAGCTTGGCAGGGGAGAAAATCCCATGATCGTCAAGAGCTATTATCGGTGTGCGATCGAATTTTCTTAACTAATACAGTTCCCTACAAACCTCCTGGTAATAAAGCTTATTCTGGGGAAGTGAAAGATCGTTTTCGTCCATTTATAGAAAAACTGCTCGTTTTTTATTGGCAAGGTGATCATATCATTACCCTTGGCACGGAAGCTTTTAAATGGTTTGAACCCTACGGTAAACCCAGAGAAGTAGATAAATTCTATCTTGATAAAGAACGCTTTACCAAAAAACTGCTAGTTACCCTTACCGCTACCGATGAAGATGGATTAAAACAGCAAAAGAAAGTGACTTTATTGCCTCTCCCCCATCCCTCTCCTCTCAATCAAAGATACTATGCTCTTTTTCCTGATTTATTACAAAAAAGATTAACTGAATTTGCCTTTTAACCGATGAGAATTTACGGCAATCGTCCCATAAAAACCCTAGCAGGACAATTAACCCGTCCGACGACAGCAAGGGTGCGAGAAGCTTTATTTAATATCTGGCAACAGAAATTATCTGGCTGTCGTTGGTTGGATCTTTGTGCGGGTAATGGTTCCATGGGTGCGGAAGCTTTATGTCGAGGTGCGAGTCTAGTAATCGGAATTGAACAATCAGGACGCGCTGGCGAAATTATCAAGGAAAATTGGCGCAATTTAGCAACTTCTCCCCAGCAATTCCAAGTAATTCGGGGGGATGTACTGACAAAGTTAGCCACTTTAGCGGGGAAAAGTTTTGATTTAATTTATTTTGACCCTCCCTATGAAAGCGGTTTATATTTACCGGTACTAACTGCCATCTCTCAATTTAATTTATTAGATTCTCTGGGGGAAATTGCCGTGGAACATAATCCCAAATCTTGGCAAGCAATTAATCTAGAAGGTTTAACCATTTGTCGTCAGAAACGCTACGGCAATACCACCTTAACTTTTTATCAAAAAGCAGATGTCTGCTGACCACTGACTCTTAAGGTTTGATCCCCCCTGCCCCCGTAGGGTTGATTCATGAATCAACCCTACCTTCCTAGGGAGAAGGGAGAATAAATAAAAATAATCTCCTGCCGACCGCCGGAAATGGTCAATTTTATTGGGCAGTCCAGAAAAAATTATTATTTCTCAACAAAATCACATAATTTGTCACTTTTCTTGACAATTATCCTGAGCAACCCGAGAAACTTTCTGGCAACCGCAGTTAATCGCCCCCTGTTTAAGCTATTTAAAGAAAAATTAGGGCTTATTTCGATAAAATTAGCAGTAAATAGGCTGTAACCTCCTAAAAAACTTAAA
>NZ_JASJFE010001056.1:0-1785 GCF_030067735.1 Microcystis sp. M53598_WE2
GGGATAATAAATAGAAATAATCTACTGACTAGGAACCTCCTATCTCCTGACTCGGAGACTCGGAGACTCCTGACTCGGAGACTCGGAGACTCCTGACTCGGAGACTCGGAGACTCCTGATAACTGATAACTGATAACCGGTAACTGATCACTGATAACTGGAACTACCTGAAGCATTGATCCCCGTGGTGTGGTACTGTCAATTCAGTGTATTTATCGGCACTGGCTTAAGATTTGTCGCTATTGTCCTCCCCTTCTCTCGTCGCTGTTTTTGAGGCTTTCTATGACCGACATTCCTTTCACCCTAGACCAACTGAGAATTCTCAAAGCGATCGCCGCCGAAGGAAGCTTTAAACGGGCAGCAGATACCCTGTATGTATCTCAACCGGCGGTCAGTCTTCAGGTACAAAACCTCGAAAAACAGCTAAATGTGCCGTTATTTGACCGGGGCGGTCGGAAAGCCCAATTAACGGAAGCGGGATACCTACTCTTAAGCTACGGCGAAAAAATTATCACTCTCTGTCAAGAAACCTGTCGGGCGATCGAAGATCTACAAAATCTGCAAGGGGGAACCCTGATCGTCGGCGCTTCCCAAACCACGGGAACCTATCTTCTTCCCCGCATGATCGGGCTTTTTCGGCAAAAATACCCAGAAGTATCCGTACAGCTACAAGTTCATTCCACCCGTCGCACCTCTTGGAGCGTTGCTAACGGTCAAGTGGATTTAGCCATTATCGGGGGGGAAGTTCCCGCCGAATTACAAGAAACCCTGCGGATTATCCCCTACGCAGAAGATGAACTGGCTTTAGTCCTGCCGATTTTTCATCCTCTGTCTAAGGTAGAAATGATTCAAAAAGAGGATTTATATCGACTAAAATTTATCACCCTCGATTCCCAATCGACGATTCGCAAAGTCATCGACAAGGTTTTAACCCGTTGCGAGATCGATACCAAACGCTTAAAAGTGGAGATGGAACTTAACTCGATCGAGGCGATTAAAAATGCCGTACAATCCGGGTTAGGGGCGGCTTTTGTCTCGGTGACAGCGATCGAAAAAGAACTACAAATGGGAGTTATCCACGCAACTAGAATTAAAGATGTGGAAGTACGACGCACTTTGTCGGTAATTATTAACCCGAATCGCTATCGCTCGAAAGCGGCCGAAGCTTTTACCCTAGAAATACTACCCCAATTCTCCACCTATCCCGAATATCTGGCTGACGACCACAACTTTGAACCGATTCCTAACTCGCAACCCGCCGAAATTATTAGTAAATAAGTCGCTCGAGATGGGCAAAATCTCCCTCCGAACATTTAAGCTATCTCTTGGGAAAATTACTGGCCCGATAAATTACTTTTTTATCGACTTTAATCCAATGGAGACTCTCTAAACGACTTCTAAGATTAGTAATAGTTACTCCCAACTCGTCGGCGATCGCATACAGATGTCCCCATTTAGTCAAGTCACGTCCCTTGATGGCTTTCTCTAACTCACTCATCGGCATTAGTAAACAACTGGCAAAATATTGTGCTTGCCATTCAATTCTTTGACTAGAATCAACTGTCCGACACAGAAAAGGTTGAATTGTCTCTAGGGAATCTCCCTGATTGATTCGAGCCAAAAAGTGAGAGACAGCTGTTTGATTAATATGAAGGACAAAATGACCAATTTCATGGGCTAAACTCGAATTTTTAAAACCTTCTTTTGCTAGGGATGAATTTTGGTAATCTTTTAAGAATTTTACATCTTCATTGAGAATAATTTTCTTTTCCGTGGGAATAATCA
>NZ_JASJFE010000080.1:0-8601 GCF_030067735.1 Microcystis sp. M53598_WE2
ATTCATAGTAGGGTTGATTCATAGTAGGGTTGATTCATAGTAGGGTTGATTCATAGTAGGGTTGATTCATGAATCAACCCTACCCCGACGTCGGAGGAGAGAACTAATCTAAGGATAGGCGGTTAAAATGCGTTTTAGCTTATTCCCTATCTCAACAACAAAATTAATAAATAGAGACGTACCGTAGATAGTACGTCTCGACGCTCTCAAAGTTTTACAGTTCTTTTAACTTCGATCGCAATTCCTCTAATTCTGCATCCACTACCGAATCCCTGACGGGGGTTGCTTGGGGTAAAGTGGGTTGACTAGAAGCTGTACCCGGTAATGCTCCCCCGGACATTTGTGCTTTCAGCATTGCTAATTCATCCTCCACATCGCTACCCGATTCTAGTGCAATGAATTGACGTTCCATGTCGCTACCAGTGATTTCACCGATCGCTTGACTACGGGCTTCTATCTGCACAACTTTTTCTTCCATGCGCTCAAAAGCGGACATGGAACTACTGGTATCGATACTGCCGAGGGTTTTTTGGATTTCTTCGTTAGCTTTTGCGGCTCTGGAGCGAGCTACTAACATATTTTTCTTGGTTTTTGCCTCAGAAATCTTACTTTCGAGCGCGATCAAGTTTTTTCTCAGACTTTCTACCTGTACCGTTTGCTGATCCAGTTGATTTTTGAGAATGGCGGCGGTTTCCGTGAAATCTTTCTTGCGTTTAAGAGCTTCCCTGGCGAGAGTTTCATCCCCTTTAGAAAGGGCTAATTTGGCTCTTTGTTCCCATTTATTGGCTTCTGACTGGTCTTTGCTGTATTTTTGTTCCGTTTGTCGCTGTTCGGCGATCGCTCTAGCGACCGCTTGACGTACCTGTACTAGATCCTCTTGCATATCACTGACAGCTTGTTCCAGCATTTTTTCTGGATCTTCAGCCTTGCTCACCATATCATTGAGGTTAGCTCGGACAACTCGGCTAAGGCGATCGAATAAACCCATGACGCTCTTGTTCCTCTCGGTGTGTACTAAATCAGTTAACTGTTCTTAAAATTTCCTATCTTGCCTAACGGCTTATTATCCAATTTGACACTCTCCGCCCTAAAAGTGCGGAGATTCTTGGGCTGAATCCGGCCTCTACTAACTAAGTTAGCTTTGGACTTACAGTTTCATATCTAGTCCGACTACACCTATAAGGCAAGCACTCTTAAAGACTACTCCCCAAGCGTAAATTTCTGTGTGTCCCACAGTATTTAATTGTTTGGCGTTCTGACAGTTTGGACTTAATTAAACACCATTGACTGTTAGAAATTTTCAGATCACGGAGTAGGACGTTTAACCTGTTTGCTCACGTTCTCACGGTCGGAACCACCTGTGGGTATTTTAGCACAAGGCCATCCTAAAAGGACGGGGTTTTCAACCCAAATTTCTGATCAACCACAGAAGCAATCAGCAGTCAGTATTCATGAGTCAGATGTGAGTTTTCAGTTCACTGATTACTGTTTACTGTTCACTGTTCACTGAAAATACACCCCACTTCCCACATCACCCATCCAAGTTTTCTTGTTTTAACTTGAGTAATTCCGCTTCAATTTGTTTTTGTCCCTCCAAATCTTGGAATTGTCGCTCTAAGGGGTCTTTATACCCGATTAAATCGGCTTGGGATTCGGCTTCTAAGACTTTTGCTTCTAATTTCTCGAAAATAGTCCCCATCTGACTGCTGTTCAAACTGCCCATAATTTCTTGAGCTTTTTGACTGGCACTCGCCGATCGCAATCTGGCCACATAAAGGCTTTTCTGTGCTTTCATCTCAGCATATTTGCGTTCAATTGTCAAGAGTTCTTTCTTTAACTTTTGTATAATAGCCGTCTGTTGTTGCAGGGAGATTTGTAGGGGGGCGATCTGACTTTGATAGGTTTGCCATTGGCTGAGAGCTTGGCGGGCGAGTTCCTCGTTACCGTGATGTAGGGCTAATTGGGCGCGTTCGTGCCAAGTTTGGGCCGCTTTTTCCTGTTGTTGTCGTTGGCGCTCGGTACGTTTCTGGGTAGCGACGGCTGCCGCCAGGGCTTGTCGCATTTGCATCAATTCCCCTTCCATCGCCAAGATCGCCTTTTCCAGCAGTTTTTCTGGATCTTGATTTTCCTGAATCAGACTATTGACTTGGGCGCGAATTGCTTGACCCATGCGATCTAACAAACCCATTGCCGTCCTCCCGATAGGAACCCTAATAGTTTACCGAAGTGCCGCTCCTATCAATAATGATAGAACTAGGGACGGGGGACTGGGAGGGATCGGCTGTTTCTGAAGGTGCCGGACTACTGGGAGAAGGGGATGCTTGTAATTCTGGCGGTAACTGTTTCATTAACTCCACCGTCTCCTGTCGGTTTTGATTGGCCAAGCGACGGGCTTTTTCCCGTTGAAAAAAGGGTAAATTAGCGGGTGATTCTTCTCTTTGACGCAATTCCTCCAACATTCGTTCGTTAATGATCGCGGTCGAGGGGGCGGGGGTAACTTGGGGCGGTGGTGGCGGTGGTGCAGAAACTAGGGAAGATACGGGCGGGGTGCTGGGGTTCGGGGTGGCGACGGGTAAAGATTGCTTGATCTTACTGACGGGTAATTGATGGGCCGGCATGAGGGACGGTGGCGGATTCGGGGGTAAGAGGGCATTAGTCAGATTGATAGCGGTGGGGGGACTCTGAACCACTGGTGGGGCGGGAATGTTAGCGATCGGGCTAGTTTTAAGGGGAGGAGCGGGAATATTAACGATCGGACTGGTTTGAGGAGTTTTCTGTACCGGACGAGCGATCGCTATCAATCGATCAAGGTGGCGGGAGTTATTTTGGCGCTGCTCGAGGGGGGAATTCTCAGTTTTCCTCGGGGTGGGGGTAGTATTGGTTAACCATTGATTGAGACTGAGGAGACTATTAGCAATTAAAAAGATCACCATTGCCCGGATACCCCAAGGGGTAAAAAAGACATCTTCAGCTTGGGGATAGACGTTAATGACAGCAGCTTCTAGGTATTCTGCTTCCCGAGCGGGATCGATGGCTGAACTGGGTTGATGGACGATCGAGAGAGGGGAATCTTGGGGGGATGGGGATCGATCGGATTTCATGAGGGTATTAAAGGTTATGCTGAAAAGTTAGGGGGTTTTTTCGTCCTAGTGTACCGTGGTATTCCCTAGATTTTCCCTATGTCTTTACATTCTCTTGACAAAATTTTGGCGGTTATTACTCAACAGGCGGGTTGGGAAGAATATCGCCACTATGATCAAGTGCTGCAATTGTGGCCAAAAATTATTAATCCCCGTCTGCTTGAGCAAACCCGGCCTTTTTCCCTGAGTTGCGGGGTTTTATCGGTGGCTACCAGTAGCGCCGCTTTAGCACAGGAATTGTCTTTACAACGCTATAGCTTATTAAAACGGCTTAATAGTCAGTTAGAGACTCCCTTGGGCGATATCCGCTTTTCTGCTGCCCGTTGGCAGCAGGATAGTCAGTTAATTCCGCTAGAAGCGATTGCGCCTAATTCCCTCAGAGATCATCCTAGCTATGTCACCCCAGAAAAACCGCCAGAAAATCCCCAGCAACCGGACATTTTAGAGACTTGGAGCCAGAAAATACGTCATAGAACCCGATCCTGGCCAATTTGCCCTCGTTGTCAGTCTCCCACTCCCTCCGGAGAGCTTGAGCGTTGGCAATGTTGTGCTTTTTGTTTTGCCCAGTCGGGCGGGGTAAAAGATGCAATTTTTTTATAGTATTGTGGAAAGAGTGGTTTTGAGTCAGGAATCAATTGGCCGATCTTTTCTGTCTTAATTGAACCTGTATTCATCAATTCTATCGAGCTAAGGCTTGATCCCCGTTCTGTTATTGCTGATACTAGACCCAATAACCTCGGCCACAACTGAGTTGAACTCTTCAGTTTTGAGACAGTGCTGCTTTTTGCAAAGTAACTATTAAAAGATTCTAAAAATAAAATTTTTTTTGGGGATCACTAAAAACTATATGGCATATCAGTTCTAGCTGTGGTAGTCAGGAAAATACCCTTGGCACAGGGTAGGACAATATTACACAGAGCGAAAAGAGAGTCATCCCTTGAGTTCCTTATAATCATCTTCCTTTTAAAGCCAACCCATGCAAGCCGCAAACTTTCTTACCTCTTCCTGTCGATACTGCCGATACTATCAAACCCAAGGTCGGCGCGGTGGCACTTGTCAACAACTAGATGTTCCCGTCGAAGCTCATTGGAAAGCCTGCGCTCTAGCGATGCCTCCTTTTAGTACTGAATGGCAACAACTCAATCGGGTGGTTAGTTTAGAACAGTCTCTAGAATTAACCTGTACAGTGTCGCCAACTCCCGTGGTGGTTTCCCCTAGTCGTCATGCTCCCCGACAACCGACGGCAGTTTAGAAGATCCGGGGCCTAAACAGGAGCAAAAAATTGGCGTTGCCCATTAAAAATATGAATTCACCCTCCCACATCTTTCAGGGCGCTATTTTTGAGATAATAGATCAGTTAATTGCCAAGATAAAGCTAGGAAAGGCAGAATTGCTGTAGAAAGTATTCAGGAGTTGAGAGTTGGGGTTTTAGGGTTTTGGGGTATTAGTTGAAATTCCCCTATCTCCCTATCTCCCCGCACCCCACTTCCCACACCCCACTTCCCGATAATTAATGTCGCCAGAATGCCCCCGATGACTTCTAATCATCCCCTGAAAATTGGTATAGTTGGGACAGGGTTCGCCGCTCAACGTCGCGCTGAAAGCTTGCAAGCGGATGATCGCGCCCAGCTTTTGTATGTTAGCGGTAATAGTGCCGAATCGATCGCTAATTTCTCGCAAAAATACCAAATTTCTGCCCTAGATTCGGCAGTAAGCCTGGCCAGCCATCCCGATCTCGATCTGATTGTCGTTGCCAATGTTAATCAGGCCCATGCCTCGATCGCCCGTACTGCCTTAAAATCCGGTAAGCACGTTATCGTCGAGTATCCCCTAGCTTTTCACCCGAAAGAGGCGGAAGAATTAATCACCCTAGCCGAAACCGAGAACAAATTACTGCACGTCGAACATATTGAACTTTTGGGGGGACTGCATCAAACCCAACAGCAGTATTTAGCCGGCCTCGGCAATATCCACCTAGCCCGTTATACCACGATCGCCCCCGGCAGACCGGCACCCCGGCGCTGGACATTTCATCGGGATTTATTCGGTTTTCCTTTGATCGCTGCCCTTTCTCGTATCCATCGCTTTACTAATTTATTTGGAGAAGTGGAGTCCGTATCCTGTCATTGTCGTTATTGGAATGCTCCAGAATCCGATTATTTTCTGGCCTGTTTGTGTGAGGCGCAGTTATTATTTAAAAATGGCTTAATTGCTGAAGTTACCTACGGTAAAGGCGAAGTTTTTTGGCAAAATGAGCGAACTTTCACTATTCATGGCGAGGGGGGCAGCTTAATTTTTGAAGGGGAAACAGGGCAGTTAATTAATAGTGAAGGTAGCCAAGCTTTAGAAGTGGAAACCCGTCGCGGTCTTTTTGCCAAAGATACCGCCATGGTGCTAGATTATCTGTTCGATCTGGCTCCTCTTTATGTTACTCCCCAAGCCAGTCTTTATGCCCTAGAAGTGGCCTATGCTGCCTATCAATCTTCTTTGTTGGGAAAAACAGTTTTTCTCGCGGACAATTAAACCGAATTAGACTTTTTGAATTAACTTTCTGCCTAGTAAACCCTGGGGACGAACTAACAACATAATAAAGAGAATAGCAAAAGCGATCGCCTCTCGATAACCGGAATATTCTGCGGGAACAAAAGCTTCGGCAATACCCAATAATAAACCACCGATTACCGCTCCGGGGATACTTCCCAATCCCCCTAAAACAATCACTCCTAAACCTTTTAATCCGAAAGCAATACCGAAATAGGGGCCAGCGATACTAACACTAGAACCGACTAAAGTTCCTGCTAAACCTGCCAAGGCACCACTAATAAAAAAGGTAATCACGATAAATTTTTCGGGATTGATACCCAACAAACTGGCCGTGGTGACATCTTCAGCTACCGCTTGTAAAGCTTTGCCCATTTTGGTGAAATTAACCCAATAAGTTAGCAAAGCCACCATAACTGCTGAAACCAGAAAAATAATAATCTGAATTGTGCGAATTGCCACGGGGCGATCAGCTGTACCGAAATTAATTGCGGGGGGAAGATTGCCATAAATACCATCGGGAAAAGTATAAATTTCTGCCCCGAATAAGTATTGAATGACATTGACAATCACCACGGCTGCCCCTAGGCTAGAAACCAGAGTTAAGAGAGAATCGGAACCCCGTACCCGGAGGGGTTTAAAGGCCAATCTTTCCAGAAGAACCGAGGTGAAACCTGAAAGGATACAGCCTAGCAAGAGTGCCAAAAAAAAGGGTAAGGAAAAGGGTAATTTGGCATTAGCCAATAAACCATTAAAACCGAAAACTCCCCCCGCTAGAGCGTAGGTAAAATAGGCACCGAGGGTAAAAATTGCGCCATGGGCAAAATTGATAATCCCTAAAATGGAAAAAATCAAAGTGTAACCGAGGGCAAAAATAGCATAGACACTACCGATCGATAAACCGTTTAAAACCTGTTGAAAAATCGTTACTAGATCCATTGTCAGGGTTAGCTAGGGTAACTTTTGATTATAACTGACGGTCGCCACCACATCCGGTAAAGGACGCTGCAGTTTATATAACCAGAATAAACCGAAAATACCGATAGCGATCGCTCCTAAACTAATTATTTGCGCCATTTTTAGAGGCCCAAACATTAAACTATCGGTGCGTAGCCCCTCGATCCAGAATCTACCTAGACTGTAGGCGATAAAATAGACTAGGGTAAGGGTGCCAATTTTTAATTTACTAGGGTGTTTTAAACCCCAGAAAAATAGATAGATAAGTAGGGCAAAAACTGCCAGATTCCAGAGAGATTCGTAGAGAAAGGTGGGATGAAAATAATCGACGGCGATATATTCTAAAGGACGACTAGCCGGAGGAATAAACAACTTCCAAGGTAAATTAGTCGGACTGCCAAAAGCTTCCGAATTAAAAAAGTTACCCCAACGTCCGATCGCTTGACCGAGAATAACTGAAGGGGCCACCAGATCGAGTAATTGCCAAAGAGAAACCCGATTAATGCGGGCAAAAATTAGGGACGCCAGCAAACCCCCGATAATTGCCCCGTGAATGGCGATACCTCCCTTCCAAATGGCGATAATATCAGCAGGATTTTGCGCGTATTCTTGCCACTGAAAGAGAACATAGTACAGACGGGCTGCAGGTATGGCCCCCACTACTAACCAAATGGTCAAATCAGCGATTAAATCCGGATCGATCGCTCTTTTTTGGGCGAGGTACTGGGAGAGGGTGACACCCAATAATACCGCCATAGCGATGAGGAATCCATACCAGCGCACCGAAATCGGTCCGATCTCCCAGAGGACGGGGCCGGGAGACTGAAAGACAAAACCTAAGAGCATAAAATTATTAAGAATAAAAAATTTTATCTTTCCTATAGTATCTTATGCTATGATGGAATAAGCTGACATATTTGCGGATGTGGCGGAATTGGTAGACGCGCTAGATTTAGGTTCTAGTATCTTTTCGATGTGTGGGTTCGAGTCCCTCCATCCGCATTAACCTTCGGGTCGATGAAGTGTAACCTGATTTGGTATTGACGACCGACGACCCAAAAGGGAAACTTGTTAATTTCCCTTTTTGAGCCTCCAGTTCAGATTTATTTTTTCAGCTGACTTCTTACCCAATTCCGAAATGCTTTTACTAACTCTAGGTAATCTGTCTGGCCAGCTTGTTGTAAAAATATAGCAATCTCTGAAATAGGAATATTTATAAAAAATTGACTGGTTGGGGAGGTGATATAACTGCCATTTTGTAATTGTTGGATAACCAGAGATTCCCCATTATAAACCCAAACCTCTGCCACGCCTAGATCTGCATAAACCTGAAGGCGATTTTGAGAACTGCTGGTGACATCAATTTCTATGACTAAATCCGGTGCAGGGTCTTCATTTAAGTCCAGTCGCTTTTTCCCCCGAACCGCCTCAATATTATCAATGTAAAAACATTCATCCGGTTCTGCACCGCTTAATTGAGGGCGTTTAAAGGTGGTAGAACCAAGGGGATAAATCGGGACTGCTGATTCTTCCGCTAGGGTTTCGACAAAGCGACCGATGAGGGTTTTACTAAATTCGTGTCCGGTCGAAGGAGCCATGATTTCTAAATTGCCACGATTGTAGGTCAGCCGCAGACGGCGATCGCTCATTTCTTCTAGCAGCGTTTCGTAGGTTCCCCAGCTAATCCCGGACAGGTGAATTATTTCAGCCGGTGGTGCGAGCAGTGTTACAGTCATAGATTCAAGCAAAAATACCCTGCTTCTATAATAATCAAAGGGTGAGCATTGCCCACCCCTACTTAGGGTTTGCTGAATAAATCTAAAAACCTTGTTGGATAAAGTTTTTAGACTTTTTTGACCTCAAAAAGTGCCGAACTTTGGAGTGAGTGGGGGGAAAATCCCTGGACTTGTTTCCTGAAAATTAGGTAATTGACCACCTGAAAATGTGTAAAACCCCACACCCC
>NZ_JASJFE010001045.1:0-3081 GCF_030067735.1 Microcystis sp. M53598_WE2
ATACATGGCTATCATTTTAGCAAATGGAGAGAATTCTTGTCCATTAAGAAATGTTACAAATTACATGGGTACATTAAGAAAAGTTAAGGGGCGTATCCATTGATGAATAAGGGTTTTCGGCTATTATAGTATATATGTATGGGGTAAGTTCAGCTATAATGATTTAATTCGGCATAACACGGTTACTTGTAATTTTATAGGAAAAGTTTCTTGCGATCGCTATGAGAGTAATATACGGAAAGATTCTTTAAAAAGTGCGTATTTAGCGTGATATACGGAAAATTTCCGTACACTATATAGTTATGCTGCTTCGATTGTTGATGGTGGCATAGTTTGGATATTCAGCCATAGCATTTAGGAGAGAAAAAATGGCTAACCAAGTCATATGCTCGCACTGCAATAGCAAAAACATTCAACCAACTAACCAAAAAAATTATGTCGAGTGTAAAGATTGTGGAGGTATTACCGATACTCGTGATTGGGCAGCTAAATTTCTTGGCTCGGCAGTAGGAACTGGGATAGCTGTGTTGGCTGTCGGTTTACTTCCAGATGAAATTACGGATGGTATTGCTGAAGGTGTCACTGATTTCATGGACGACTTGATGGCATGACCATAGAGGCTGATTTAGTATGTATTAAGCTAAACGGCTTTTACTTCGGATCACCGATATAGACTCCAAAAGGGTTATAGCTGTTGGATCATGCAGGTTAAGCGCCGTTTAGCTTAGTTCTAGTCTTTGAGAGTTCCGAATGAAGAGAGTTAAAGCCATATTCGCACTCCTTATAGGTGTTGCGATCATAATATTTGCCCTAGTTGGTTCATTCCCAATTGCAACTAAAATTGGTGTCATTTGCATCTATGGTGTTAGTATGGCAATTATTTTCAGCTATCTATCTTCTGGCTGAGAGTCTATACTTTTGGTGGCAATCGATTTCGAGCAAAGAATAAACCCATTTCAGCCAAATGTGTGATAATGAAAGAAATTAGTTCAGTCTGGCATACCTTAATTCTTCATGCAATTTGAGTGGGACGAAGCGAAAAATATTGAAAATATTCGTAAACATGAGATTGATTTTGCTGATGTTCCCACGATGTTTGATGGAGAAATGCTGATTGAGCTAGATGATCGTTTCGACTATGGCGAAGATCGCTGGTTTGGGATCGGTTTTCTCGGTTCTGGAATAGCAGTAGTAGTCTGGACGGAACGTCAAAAAAATGTAACCCGAATCATTTCAGCGCGAAGAGCCAACCGTCATGAGCAGAAACGATTTGAACAGTACCTCTCGTACTAATTGGGCAGCTTTAGAGTCAAGGTCAGAAGAGAATATCGACTACTCAGATATTCCGCCGCTGACAGATGAATTTTTTGAACGAGCTACTTTACGTATTCCAGCAGATCAAGCACACAACCTAGTTCAGCTTGATCCAGATGTGAAACAGTGGTTTCAGGCTCAAGGAGAACAGTATAAAACCCTAATAAACAAGGTTTTGCGTCAATATATGGAAAGCAACCAAACTCAGCACCAAGCATAACCCTTCGTTGGAGCCGACCTTCAAAAGTGATCTTTATACCCTAAAATTTATCTGCGGCGGCTCAACTTAGCCGTTAGCCTGCTCTGCTTCTGGGTTGAGGCACTTATGCCCTCTTGCATTTTTAGTGCGATCGCCGATCTTGTAGGGTGCGTTAATGAAATGTAAAGGTGCGATTCGTTTCTAGGGGAATAAATAGCCTAGAGTGCTGATAAAACAGCATAACTGACAAAAAGGATGTAGGTGAAAGACCTACCCTGTAAGGGATACAGTGACTCCCAACCTGCCCCCAGTGACTAGACTCGGAAATCTAGAGGCTGAAGCGGGGAACAAGGACGCAATCAGAGCCAAAACAGATAGGCACAAGGAGCGTTAACGGGGAGACAATAAGGGAAAACCAGAAAAAGCATCCAATTTCAGAGCAACAATCGGAGCTAAAAATGTTGACTCAACCTTCTAAACTCGCAGAGCTTTCGTTACGGTATCTGCTATCCCTAGAGTTGAAGGTGGGTGAAGTGGTCAACCCTAAATTGTCAAAACAATCCCAAAGTCGGAACGAAGAAAAACGATGATTAGGTCAAGAGAAAAGTCGAAACTCAAGTAGGTTGGACGAGCAACGTAACCCCTAACATCGGGTAGGACGAAGCGTAATTGCTTCGAGGTAATCAGAACACAAGAAACCAAGTAGAGACCAGTTAGACTCATGATTAGTAATAGCTATAGAGAACTGTGGAAAAACATTCCGTGGAAGAAACTCCGTAGGAATCTATTCCGGCTACAATGTAGATTGTGGAAAGCCATGAGAGTAGGAGACAAGGCAAAAGCCAAAAATCTTCAAAAGCTAATCTTAAAATCTCGAAGTGCTAGATTACTGGCAATTCGTCAAGTAACTCAACTAAACGCTGGTAAGAAGACAGCAGGAATAGATGGGAAAGCATCACTTTCATTCCGAGAAAGGTGGGAATTAGAATCAGTCCTAGAAACCAAAGTCTGGAATTGGCAACATCAGGGACTGAGAAAAATTCCGATAGCCAAAAAGGATGGAACAACACGGATGCTCAAAATTCCTACCATTAAGGATAGAGCTTGGCAATGTCTTCTCAAATACACCCTAGAACCTGCCCAAGAAGCCACATTTCACGAAAGGAGCTACGGTTTTAGAACTGGACGTTCCGCTCACGATTGTCAAAAAATACTCTTCTTAAACTTAAGAAGTAGCAGCAACGGATTAAACAAAAGAATCCTAGAATTAGACATCGAGAAATGCTTCGATAGAATCAACCACAACACATTAAGGGAATTAATCATTGCTCCCCAAAGCATCAAAGCTGGATTGATGAGATGCTTAAAAGCAGGAGTTAACCCAGAATTTCCTGAACAAGGAACTCCCCAAGGAGGTGTCGTGAGTCCATTACTAGCAAACATCGCTCTCAACGGAATAGAGAATATTCGGTTCTTCGTTACTTGGTATGGTTCGATAGGGGGCATAAATCGACTAAATCCTTATCTGGCAAGAGACTTAATTGATTAGTTCGCTCTAGATCAAAAAT
>NZ_JASJFE010000661.1:0-4867 GCF_030067735.1 Microcystis sp. M53598_WE2
GATCGAGTCGATGGACGCGTACTCGGAACTCGCCTTTTCTTTGATCCGCCTCAAGCCAGGAAAACACCCCGATTTTTCTAGGGGTCTAACGGCTATGCGCCTTATCCAGCAAGCCTTTTAGTCGCCTTGTCACCCCTTGAAAGGTTAAAGTTTCGGCATGAGGTCGCCAATCAATTCCAAGTTCTGCCTGATGATGCTTCACCCAATTTGACAAATCCCAAGTCTTCCATGTGCCGAAACAAAACATAATGAACGTCCCGATGCTGAGTAGAAATGGTAGTTGAAGAGCAAGCCGGATTAAGTTTTCGCTAAGTTTAGCGCTGATTACATAGGTCAAAATCGCCCCAATAATTCCAAAGGAAAAAGAGGCGGATTTGCATAAATTTTATTTTGAAAATTTATGCAAATCTATCAGTTGTTCAAACTGAAGCCATTGATACTCTTTATCCTCGCTCAAGAACCAATTCTCCTTTTTTAACTTCAGATACCGATGAACTAGCCCTGTTTACACCCTCCACCGAGGACTTGTGGCATAACGGTCTAGTTAGGCTTTTCGCTAAGGGTAGGGTAATACATTTAAATTTTGAATAAATCGGTAGTCTCGTTGATTCTTGGTGATAAAAGGGTAATTCCATATTATTGCTGTACCTGCAATCAAGCCATCGGCAATCAGCAAACCGTGACTTAGCCGATACAAGCGAAGTAAGTCAACCGCTTTGTCTGAAATAGGTTGGTCAATTCTGATTACATCAAACTGTTGAAGGAATTTTTCCAGCGTCCGTAACTCTGACTTGTTAGTGCAGCCAACAATTAGTTCCATTTGTGTAACTACGCTAATTGCTAATCTGGAACTTGATTGTAGCCTTTGCAGACAATTGACTGCTTCAGGAATACCACGACCAACATCAATGATTATGTCGGTATCTACGATAGTTGAACTAGCCATTTGTCTTTGACCACTCGCTTTCTCGTAAATTTCGCACCCAAGTAGTACTATCTAAATCTTGACGATCGCGCCACATTCCAACAAAGGGATCATTAACTAAATCAACATTTGACGATGCAGACAGAGGTTCAGAATATATGTACTTTTGTTTCAAAAAAGCGATCAGGCTGACTACTTGGCTCTGTGCTTCAGCAGGCAAAGATAAAAATTCACCTAAAATCTCATGAGTCATGGTTGTATCCTCCCCCATACCACGCCCACAAGCGTGTTAGCCAGATTAGCTTACTGCAAAGAGCTTCCTTTAAGGAGACTTATCATAGAAGCCTTCTAGGAATCTAGCAAAGATTCTTATATCTGGCTGCACTTTGTCACAAAATTTCACTATTATTTCGGGTAAGGTATGGTAAATCCCTTGATAGATTCAATCGGGACTAACTTCTGGGAAACCCCTATAAATCTCCTGCAAAAATCAAAAATCTGACCTTAGGTTAGGAGAATCCGAGACAGGAGGAGAAAAAAGACATAAAAATTTAGTACGAATGCTCTGCTCTCCCTGCTCTGGCGCTCCCTAGCTTACCAGAGGTCGATTGCGACGACAATTATCGCAATGACCACAGCGAAAATTATCGGCATTTTCCTGAAACCCAAAGGCATTTAAGAGAAAGTGCCAACGACAGCGACGGGTATAGAGGTAGGGAAATATCTCATTTCTGGGTTTAAAAGTCATCTTGGCTGAATTATGAGGATAAATAAGCCGATAATGAAAAGGATCGAGCCATTCTAGGCGATCGAGACTGTGTAAAAGGGAGAGAATAAGCGCACCATCGGGAAATTCGGCACTAATCGCCTCTACTTTGCCCTCTAGGGGAATTTGGGCTAAAATTTGCCAAGCTTGTCGGTATTGGCGTTCCTGTTGGGAGTTAAAGAATTTTTGCTGGTTTTTATCGCTATTATCTAACCATCCCGTCGGTTCACTAATTAAGGTGAGAGCCTGCATTTTGCCGCCATCGCGACCACCGCGGCCGATTTCCTGTAGGTATTCCGATAGTAAAGCCGGGGGTTGGTAGTGGACAACCCAACGCACATCGGGTTTGTTGATACCCATGCCAAAAGCTGAGGTACAGACAACAAAAGTTAAATCCCCCCGCAGCCAATTTTGTTCTATTTCCCGACGCTGAAAGGGGGATAAACCGGCATGATAGGCGCTGGTGCGATAGTGGAGAGATTGCAACCATGCCGCTAAATTTTCACTATGGCGACGGGAACGAGTATAGATCAGGCCGGATTGTCGAGGTTGACTGGTGAGGAAGTTTAATAGTTGATGACGACGACAACCGGGGCTAATACATATTTTGGTGCTTAAGTCAAGGTTTTGACGGTAAGGATTTATTAAGAAAAGCTGCGGTTTTTCTAGTTGTAAGATGCGGGTGAGAGTCTCACGGGTGGCGGGGTTAGCGGTGGCGGTAAAAGCAGCGATCGCTATTTGGCTGCCGGCCGGTTTCGATTGCAGCAGAGCGGGACGGACGGCCCCAAGACGACGGTAGGCAGGACGAAAATTATCGCCCCACTGGGTTAAACAATGGGCTTCGTCGAGGATGAGAGCGTTAATTTTAACGTGGGGAAGGGTTAATTTTGACCAGAGGGGCGGACTTAAGAGGGTTTCTGGCGAAAGATAGAGAAGTCGCAGGGTTTGATCTGCGATCGCTGCTAAGGTTTTCTTTCTCTGTTGTCGGGGGATTTCATTATGAATCAGGGCGACGGGTAGTTTTTTGGCTAATAATTCCTCCACCTGATTTTCCATCAGGGCAACCAGGGGAGAAATCACTAGGGTTAAGCCAGTTTTTAATAAAGCGGGCAATTGAAAACAGATAGATTTACCGAATCCCGTGGGCATGACAATCAGAGCATCTTTTGCCGCTAGAATTGTCTCGATAATCTCCTGTTGGGGAAAGCGAAAGCTATCATAGCCCCAAATTTTTTGAAAAATAGTCTGGATGCTTTCGGTATTGTGGGAAGACATGGGTTAACTGCTGGGGTGTGGGGTGTGGGGTGTGGGGTGTGGGGGAGTTGAGCGGTTTTGACTATCCCGGACGGGTAATAATTTTTCCCATAATTGAATTTTTTTGGCACTTTTTTAATAATCTGTTACACTTATAGCGATCAATCCTTGTCTGGGGAATTACTGATGACTGAACCTGTTAGCACCACTGACCCCGCAGTAGAAACCGCCACGGAAGCGCAACCCAGTTACGTCAAGCTGGCGATGCGGAATATGGTCAAGAAAAAAGGCGTCTCGTTAAAACACTTTTTTTTGACTACGGCAGCCCTATTAGGCTTTTTTGTCGGTATTTCCTATCTGACGCGTCCCTAGGGTGAAATCTGGTGAGTGAGACTTTGCCCCTAGGGGTGGATTTATGCCTACAGGATAATTATTTTGATCCCGGAAATAGTCCTGTGGATGGGGAAACTTGGCACTATTGGTTGGAGACATGGTTAGGCTATCTATCGGATTATCTCCCCGTTGCCGCCGGTTATGAACTAAGTTTGCGTTTAACAGACGATCGAGAAATTCAGACCTATAATTGCCAATATCGCCACAAAGATCAACCGACGGATGTTCTCGCTTTTGCCACTCTCGAAGTGGATTTACCAGTCGATGAGCGCATTTTAGAGACAGAACCTTTATATTTGGGGGATATTATCATCTCTGTGGAGACAGCACAACAACAGGCTTTAACACAAAATCATCCTTTGGCGCGAGAATTGGCCTGGTTAACTGCCCACGCTTGTTTACATCTTTTGGGTTGGGACCATCCCGATGAAACAAGTCTGTTAGAAATGCTATCTTTACAGGAAACTTTGTTAAAAACCGTCGAAATGCCGATACATAGTTAGTTATTTTTGTCAAGCATTATTGAGGAATATGAAGACAAATTATCATCAAGCCAACCAATCTACCAGCCTATCTAATCCCTATCTCAACAATAATTTTATCCCTCGATCGGGACAGGTGAGTGAGGGCAACAATTCGACTCAAAGAGAATACGCTTGGCAAGTCGCCTCGAATCTATTAGTCAGTTTTCGCTACGCTTGGGCCGGAGTCCGTTATGCTTTTGTCAGTCAGAGAAATTTTCGCATTCACACCCTGATTACCTTAGTAGCGATTAGTTGGGGCTTATTTTTGCGGGTTAATGCCCTGGAAATGGCGATTGTCTCCCTTACCTGCGCTCTGGTGATGGTCTTAGAATTAATTAACACTGCTCTAGAATCAGTGGTGGACCTGACGGTGGGGCAATCCTACCATGATTTAGCCAAAATAGCGAAAGATTGTGCCGCTGGTGCCGTTTTAATCGCCTCGATCGCCGCTTTACTCGTAGCGGCTTTTATTTTTATTCCCCATTTATTAGTTTAAGTGGGAAGCTTTTTTCAGTGTTGCCAAAGGCACGGCGTAGCCGTCCAGTAAACAGTAAACAGTGAACAGTGAACTGAAAACTCAAATCTGATCACTGATAAGCTGTACTGATTTTAAAATGCGTAGGGGAAACTTCAGTACAAATGCTCGAACTTCCTCTCCCTGCTGCCAACTCCGGCACTGCGGTGCAGTCTTAACCAGTAATTTAGATAGGGTTTGCTGAAAAAGTACGGGCGAAGCATTCGGATAGAAAATCTCCGGTTTCACCGATAGGTTATTGCCCGAATGCTTCGCCCCGACAGGACGCGGGCCGATGAAGACGCAAGGTTTTGAAGCACGATTCTCTCAAAATCTTGCACCTGTTTCGCAAGAAAAGCCCCAAAACCCTTACCTTGCCTACATTTCACATTTATTCAGCCAACCCTAGATAGTCAACAGCTTAACTGATCACTGATAACTGATCACTGATAACTGATTTGGCATAAGGGGACTCGACAGCTTTTAGCCGA
>NZ_JASJFE010000474.1:0-4428 GCF_030067735.1 Microcystis sp. M53598_WE2
CATGATCAAGCTAGAGGTTTAAAGACTGAGCGGGTTGCAATTATTTTTATTAATAAATATTTAACACAATTCATACCAGGTAAGCAAGAGGGCTACGCCACTACTACCAAATCATTACCTATCTCTGGATCTAGCGACTAAAATTAGCTCCATTTGCCGTTGGGCAAGTTGACGGGCAAAGACGACGCCGATACCGGTGGAAGCACCGGTAATGAGGGCTGTTTTCATAGAAGATCAATCAAAAATAGCTTTTTTGCTGGAATTGTACCACAATTACCCTTGCATTTACAGTTCTTAACTTGGCGGGGAAGGCATTTTTTCAACTCAGAATATATGTTAGGCTAGAAATAGAACAAAGGTCGAGGGAGGTGCAGAAATGACAGTTATAAGCTTCACTGATCAAGATATTGCCAAGTATACCGCCGCTGATATTGCGTCTTTGGCCGAACGACTAGAAAAAGATGAGTATAGTAACCCCTTCGAGGCTTTGCGGGATTGGCATCTGCTGCGAGCGATCGCTTTTCAAAGGCAGGAATTAGCCGAATCTTATCTTTATCTGTTGGATCTAGAAGCCTACGATGAGGCTTAAAGTTGCTTAGTTAAACAAAACTTAACACAAATTACTGGGGGTGTGAGACTAGCACACCCATTATTTTTGATTATGATATTCTCTGGCTGAAAAAAGCCCCTAGCTTTTTGCTCCTTATTTCCCTACTATCAGTAACAAAGTATTTTTAGGCGATCGACTAAATTATGGGCAAACAATACAACGTTTATGGGATCGGTAACGCGCTCGTCGATATGGAATTTCAAGTCTCTCCTGAATTACTGCAAGAATTGGGCATCGATAAAGGAGTGATGACGCTGGTGGACGAAAATCGTCAAACCCAGTTGATGGAAAAATTGGCTCTTGATTGTAAACGCAGCGGCGGCGGATCGGCGGCGAATACCCTAGTAGCGATCGCTCAGTTGGGGGGTAGAGGTTTCTATTCCTGTAAAGTGGGCAATGACGAATTAGGTAAGTTTTATCTGCAAGATCTGCGCGCCTGTGGTTTGCATACCAATGAACACGGTGGCGAAAAAGAGGTGGGAATCACGGGAAAATGTCTAGTTTTCGTGACTCCCGATGCCGATCGCACCATGAATACTTTTCTCGGCATCACCGGGGAAATTTCCGAACGAGAATTAGTACCTTCAGCGATCGTTAATGCCGATTATCTCTATCTCGAAGGTTATCTCGTCACCTCTCCCACTGCCAAAGCTGCCGCTATTAAAGGGCGAGAAATTGCTCAGGCTGCTGGAGTCAAAACCGCTTTATCCCTGTCGGATCCCAATATGGCGATCTTCTTCCGGGAGGGATTACTGGAAATGATCGGAACGGGGTTAGATTTCGTTTTCGCTAATGAGTCGGAAGCTTTGACTATTTCCGGCAGCGAGGAAATTGAGTCAGCGATCGCCTATTTTAAAACCATTGCCCAAGGATTCGCTATCACCCGGGGTGCCAATGGTTCTTTGATCTATGATGGCGAAAATCTCCTGGAAATTGACCCCCATCCCGTACAGGCGATCGATACCGTCGGCGCGGGGGATATGTACGCAGGTGCGTTTCTCTACGGCATTACCCACGGTATGGGTTACAAAGGGGCGGGAAATCTCGCTTCTCTAGCGGCTGCCCGGGTGGTTTCTACTTTTGGGGCGCGTTTACAAACCGAGGAAATTCAATCCCTGCGCGATTTGATCGTTTTGGGATAGGTTTTGTCAGTGATCAGCTTTCAGTCATCGGGAGTCAGGTTTTTTCTCCCTGCTCCCTGCTCATAGACAGTCTTAACGAGTAATTTAGATAGGGTTTGCTGAATAAATTTGAAATGTAGGCAAAGTAAGGGTTTTGGGGCTTTACGAGCGAAACAGGTGCAAGATTTTGAGAGAATCGTCGTTCAAAACCTTGCGTCTTCATCGGCCCGCGTCCTGTAGGGGCGAAGCATTCGGGCAATAACCTATCGGTGAAAACGTAGATTTTCTATCCGAATGCTTCGCCCGTACTTATTCAGCAAACCCTAGATAGTCATACTAAATCCTGTTTAAAAGGTATGGAAGAGTGGGAAGAAGGGAGCGGGTTTTTCAAGTTGGATTGGGGGTTAATCATGCTATTAAAAACCGATTCAGTATAACGTTTCCGTTCACCCGCCGCTAGTAACTTCTTGGACTCAACAAAGAGACTGAATACGGTCGGTGTGCAACGGTTAGACATCAGACACTAATGGTAAACGACGAATACGAATACGGCTTGGCTCAACCGTAATGGCTGATCCTTGTTCTAAATCCTCCTCGCACTCAGCGATTACTGTCAACAAAAGATTCGTAAGTGCTTGGGCGCGTAATCTTTCAACCCGAATGCGAATGACTGAAGGAGTATTCGCCACATCAAGTGCCAGCAATGTATGGAAATCCGCATCGAGAGTAGCAACAACCCGTCCCTCGTCTCTAGCCCTTTGGATAATGTCTGAGTCTTCAGCTTCAGACATCCCTATTTGGCCAACATGAATAGTGTCGATCCCAGCATCACATAATAAAGTTGCCGCAGAAAGCGGTAGTCCCTGATCAAGCAACAGCTTCATAGCGATTAGGAAGTTCAATGATGCGATCATCCAAGTAGGAAGAGGCAAAAATTAGGGCTTGTCGAATATCTTCATCCTCCAGTTCCGGAAACTCTTGATGTAATTCTGCTCGATCGGGATAAGTTGCCAGTAGCTCAATCACTCGACGAACCGTAAGGCGAAGATTACGAATGCAGGGTTGCCCATTCATACGGTTTGGATGGCTCGTAATACGATCTAGTTTCATTAGAGTAATTCTATTTCTTCATGATCATTTTAACCTTTAGCGGGGTAAGCAATGCCTGAAAAACATCCTCCACATATCCATTCTCCGTCATCAGATAAACCGTCACCCATACTATCCTTATATCACGTCCAAAAGCCTGTTAGCCAGATTAGCCCACACCACACTTAAACCCACAGTTTTAATCAATGGGCATGGTGCGTTCCCCAAAATTGATCGCTGGAGCAGTGGGACTTGCATTAGGGAACGCACCCTACAAGATCGGCGATCGCACTACCGTACAGTCATCGATTATAACAACTCACGAATTCCCTAAAGACCCAGCCCCAAGTTCTGTAGACACCTTTGTAATAACCACCTACTAAAACCCAAGGACGACCTTGCCGGTCATAAGCTGTCTTATGTATGTAGACTTCTCTACCATTACGCAAGGCATTAACTACTTGTCCATTTGGTCTGTCACGAACGTTAAGAGGAGTACCAGTAGGGTCTGTTACTTGACAAACTCTTTCTGCTTTTACTGGTTGACTGATCACCATCCAAGCCAAAAGAGATAATGGAACCATCATAAAACTATTACTTCGCATATCTCTATTCCTAACGTGATTCTCCATTTTTTCAGAGAAAGATAGACTCTCTCTCACCAACCGAGAAATCCTTTGTCGAACGGAAACTTTCCGTACAACACTCTCTGGGGTAACGATATGGGTCAACCTTTTGTATATCACTCCATTTAGGCGCGATTGCCAGAACTTTTCCCTATATCAACTCCAAAAGCCTGTTAGCCAGATTAGCTTACTGCAAACAATCTCCTTTAAGGAAAATTATCACAAAAGCTTTGCGTGATTATAGCAAAGATTCTTAGATATGACTGCACTTTATCACAAAATTTCACTATTATTTCGGGTGCGGTGATTTGTTATGTTTCTTGGTTCACAACTTCTTTAACAATTTGTCATACTCTGCGTGAGAGCCTATCCAAAACCAAACAATTACATTCTTACTCTTGATTCTTCCTAGCGCTCTCCAACCTATACCGACTCTGATTGACCAGATCTGGTCTTCTTGATTGACCTCCTTAAATTCTAAGCTTGGATGACTTGGGTTATCTTTCCATAACTTGTAATTTTTTCTGGCTGTTCTTTTCACTCTGTCTGGTAGCTGTTGAAATAAGCCGACGAAATCTGGATTTAGTTCCGACTTCATAGCTCATCAAATCCCATTTCTTCAGTCTGTCCGTTTTCTGAATCCGCAATAGCTTTCTGAGCAAGTTCTTTGAGAATTAAGCTGTCTTGGGGTTTAGATAATGTTTCTTGCCATTTGATTTCATTTTCGATGTCTTCAATAAACTGCTCTGCCAGTTCGTCTTGAATTGCTTCTGGTAGTTCTTGAGCTTTTTGTACAGCTTTACTTAGAAGTGTTGATAACATTTCTTCTCTTCTCTTGAAAACATAACTACATATTATAGGTCAACTTTCTCTATAACACTCTCTGGGGTAACGATATGGGTCAACCTTCTGTATATCACTTCATTTAGGCGCAATCGCCAGAAGTTTTCCCTTTATCACCCCCAAAAGCCTGTTAGCCAGA
>NZ_JASJFE010000381.1:0-8995 GCF_030067735.1 Microcystis sp. M53598_WE2
AGCCGATTGTCGATGCCTTCAATTTTCCCGTCTAACACTTTAATATCCCCTTTGAGATCGGCTATTCCTATTTCTACTTTTGTCAAGCGCTCATCAATCTTATCGAATTTTTGACTAACTTCCTTGATACTGTCTTTAATTTCTTTAAGGACGACATCCAGGGAATAAGTGACAGTTTCGTTAGACATTGGCTAAACTCCTATACTGCATCTGGTTGGATATAATTTTATCTTAGTCTAGGCTTTAAGAAAATTTTCTTTCAGGAGCGGTTAACTGTAGTCTTGTTGAGAATTAGAAAGATCAGATATTACTGGAAAAAAATACTTTCCATCCGGCCGTAAAAATGGCACTCCCCAAAAGGATAATTAATGTCCAGACCTGATTTTTTTGGGTTCCCTCTACCGATATTAGCCGATTGTCGATGCCTTCGATTTTCTCGTCTAACACTTTAATATCCCCTTTGAGATCGGTTAATCCTATTTCTACTTTTGTCAAGCGCTCATCAATCTTATCGATCTTTCCCTCAATCCTTGTGAGGACAGCTTCTAGGGAATAAGTAACAGTTTCGTTAGACATTGGCTAAACTCCTATACTGCATCCGGTTGGATATAATTTTATCTTAGTCTAGGCTTTTTGGCATTCCTTACCCCACAGTTAACTTCACTTCTGTTCAACCACTGAGACAGTGTTAGGTGAAAACTTCGCTACTTTCTTGTCACTGATTACCCGTTACTGTTCATTCTCTACGGAAAAACCCTAACCCCAAATTTTTTCGGGAACTTCCTAACATCCCATTCATCTTAAAGCCTAGATTCCGCTGGGAAAAAGGAGGAAATCCAGAGGAGTTTCCGGCTTCTTTCCTAGCCCTCTCGGTTTTCTTTTGGTTTGACACTCCCATCGCACTCATGCGAGGGATTCTTCATTCACAGGGAGATGCCTTGCAAAAGCAGTGCCTTTACTTGGTCTTACTCTCCCTCCAGAAGCAGTAGCGGTATGCCCTACCGCCAAAATTCGTAAACCTTCATCCCGAATATTCTTAGCGGCATTGATGTCTCTATCGTGGTTTTCTCCACACTTAGGACATTGCCAACTACGAATATCTAAACTCAAACTATCAACAGGATTTAAACAGTTACTACAAGTCTTAGAGCTAGGAAAGAATCTATCTACTTCTATATAGATTTTTCCTTCCCATTCAGCCTTGTATTTTAACATAGTACAGAATTGACCCCAACCAGCATCACTAATTGATTTTGCTAGTTTAGGGTTTTTGACCATGTTTCTGACTGCCAGATTTTCTACCACTATGACTTGGTTTTTGTCAACTAATTTACGACTTAGTTTGTGCAGAAAATCTTCACGACAACGAACGATTTTAGAGTAAACTTTAGCAACTTTAACTCTAGCTTTATTTCGATTCTTAGAGCCTTTTTGCTGGCGGCTTAGTTTCTTTTGTCTCCTCGCTAATCTTTGTTCGTACTTACGATAGTATTGAGGATTCCCGTGTTTAGTCCCATCTGATGTAATAGCAAAATGGGTTAGTCCAACATCTATCCCGATAGCTTTTCCTTCTGATGATTTTTGGGGTAAATCCTGACCATCATCATAAAGACAAGATGCGAAATATTCTCCTGATGGATTAACTGAAACCGTAACAGACTTTAAGTCTCCCTCTGGTTGCCGCGAAACTTGGCAAGAGACTTCACCAATTTTAGGTAATACCAAAACATCATCTTTTAACTTACAGTGTTGAGGAAATCTAATCGACTGCCTATTTTGCTTTTTCTTGAAGTTAGGATATTTAGCTCTACCTTCAAAAAAGTTAAGGAAAGCACTAGAAAGATTTAAAGCAGCTTGTTGTAATACCTGCGACGGTGCTTCGCTTAACCACTCATGCTCTTTTTTTAAGGAAGGCAGCAGCTTAATTATTTCGTCTCTGCTTAATCCTTTTCCAGTTTGCTTGTAAGTTTCGGATGTCAAGTTTAGAGCGTAATTGTAAAACCATCTAGCACAGCCAAACGACTTGGCAAGCAAAACTGATTGCTCACTGGTCGGATAGATTCTGTACTTAAACGCTTTTAATATCTTGTTTACCCAACTAAATTTACTATGGTAAGCTATGCAAGGCTAAACTGTCAAGGATTTAATCGTGCTTCGCTGTTTTATATTGGTCGGGGTTTCATCCTGTCAGTACGAGGGTCTTCACCCCGACATCTGTGATAAATTGGGTTATGTGTGCAAAGGAGTGAGCGAGTGGTGTTTAGCATCGAACCAAAAATTATCAATCCGCCCAAAAACCGTCATGATTATCAATTGTCGGAAGCAATTCGCTATCGTGCTTGGGTAGAGATTGATCGCTCGGCCTTACAACAAAACGTGCGAAAAGTCAAGGCCTTATTAGCCCCAAAAACGGAATTAATAGCGGTAATTAAAGCCGATGCTTACGGACACGGGGCAGTTAAGGTGGCTAACAGCGTTTTAGAAGCTGGAGCGCAATCTTTAGCCATCGCGACTATCGGGGAAGGTATCGAACTACGGGAAGCGGGAATCGTTGCCCCAATTATGATTTTAGGGGCAGTGAACACCCCGGAAGAAGTGGCAGCCTTAGCCCATTGGCAATTGCAACCCACCCTGGTGCAAATCGAACAGGTGCAAATTTTTGCCAGCGTGATGAGACGCTTAGAGCAGCGGCTGCCGGTTCATATCAAACTAGATACGGGGATGTCTCGCTTAGGTACACAATGGCAAAACGGCACAAAATTCGTCGAACAGGTTTTAGAGGCTCCTAACCTGAAAATTGCCAGTATATACTCGCATTTTGCCACGGCTGACGATCCCAACCCCGAAATCATGCAGTTACAACGGCAAAGATTCCAACAAGCGATCGCCGAGTTAAGATCAAAAGGTTATCATCCCCCCTGTCTGCATTTAGCCAACTCTGCCGCTACCCTAAGCGATCGATCTCTGCACTACGATCGAGTTAGAGTCGGATTAGCTCTCTACGGTCTTTATCCCGCCGATCATCTCATCGATAAAGTCCCTTTGCAACCGGTGCTACAAGTAAAAGCGCGCATTGCCCAAGTCAAAACCATTGCCGCCGGCTCCGGGGTGAGTTATGGTCATCAGTACATAGCGGCAAAAGACACCCGTATTGCTGTGGTCGGTATCGGTTACGCTGATGGAATTCCCCGCAATCTCTCCAATCGTTTAAAAGTATCCCTGAGAGGACGTTTAGTACCCCAAATCGGCGCAATAACCATGGATCAGTTAATGATTGACGTGAGCGAGATTCCAGAGGTAAAAACAGGGGAAATCGTCACACTTATCGGTAAAGATGGCCCACAGTGCATCACCGCCGACGATTGGGCGCGGGATTTAGGTACGATATCCTGGGAAATTCTCTGCGGTTTTAAGCATCGTTTGCCGCGAATTATTATTAGCAACGGCTAATTATGGCGGTGATCTTAAAAAATGTCAATTGGCGGCAATTCTTATTGTTAACTGACTGGTGAGATCTGTAATTAATTTTGCCTAGATACTTGCCTTGGTCAAGTGCGATCGCTGATTGCTGGGCTAGATGAGGGGATGAATTCTCCGGTGCTTTAGGTTAAAATAAACAGGGTTAATCGACGGCAACTGATCAGTTTTACCCTAGAGGCAGCGATGACTATAAGCAAAGATCTACCCTTACCCCCCGGCAGTTTCGGATTACCCCTATTAGGAGAAACAATCGCTTTTTTGACCGATGGGGATTTTGCCAGTAAACGTCATAATAAATATGGTCAACTTTTCCGTACTCATATTTTTGGCAGTCCCACGATTATTTTATCCGGTGCCGAAGCTAACCGGTTTCTCCTCAGCAATGAGAATAAATACTTTGCGGCAACTTGGCCCAAAAGTACCAAAACTCTCCTCGGTAGCGCATCTTTAGCGGTGCATACAGGAGATGTTCACGCTTCCCGTCGTCGTTTAATCTATCAAGCTTTTCAACCCCGGTCCCTAGCAAGTTATATCCCTACGGTAGAAACAATTACCGCTCACTATTTAGAGCGTTGGCAAACCGCAACAACCCTGTCATGGTATCCTGAATTAAGAAACTATACTCTCGATATCGCCTGTAAATTATTTGTCGGTCTTGACGATGGTTCTGCTACCAAATTAGGAGAAGCTTTTGATACTTGGTGTGCGGGACTATTTACCCTTCCCATTCCCCTTCCCTGGACAGCTTTCGGCAAAGCATTACGCTGTCGAGAAGAATTACTGGAAGCCATAGAAACTATCATTTTAGAAAGAAAAAAAAATGATGACTTAGGCCAGGATGCTCTGGCTATCCTTTTACAAGCTAAAGACGAAAACGGTCAAAGTTTATCCCTAGCGGAATTAAAGGATCAAGTGCTATTATTACTCTTTGCTGGTCATGAAACTTTAACCTCTGCTATCGCCACTTTCTGCCTACAAATGGCACTGCATCCCGATATTTTTCAGCTTGTCCTTGAGGAAATAACTAATTTTGATCTATCCACTCCTTTAAGCGTTGATACCCTCAAACAGATGACCTATTTAGATCGCGTTTTAAAGGAAGTTTTACGTTTTACTCCCCCCGTGGGAGGAGGATTCCGTCGGGTAATAGAAGACTGTCAATTTAACGGTTATCATTTGCCGAAAGGATGGGTAGTGCAGTATCAAATCAGCAATACCCATAAAGATAATAATATTTATTCCCATCCTGAAACCTTCGATCCCGATCGCTTTTTAGCCGAGGAAAAACCCTACGGATATATCCCTTTTGGTGCGGGATTACGCGAATGTATAGGCAAAGAATTCGCTCGTTTAGAGATGAAAATTTTAGCCGTCCGTTTAGTACAAAAGTACGATTGGCAATTACTCCCCAATCAAGATCTCACCCTCACCTCTATCCCCACTCCTCACCCCCGGGACGGTTTACAAGTTACCTTTAAACCCCGTTAACCGGCTAGGATAAAAAAACTTTTAAAAAAGTTGAGCATTTTTCTCGGAGCCGTGAAATTTATTTCACGGCCTTTATTATCGGAAATGCTCAGATTTTGAGCCGTCGGTGGAACTCACCCGAACAGAGGTTAATCGGCAGCGGGTAAAGCTTTCGGTAATTCTCCATTTTGCCGATGATTTGGTGTATCGAATTCGAGAACTAAGTAACGAATTAAACGCGCTAGGGATTTTTGTAGTAAACCTTCAGCAATTTTTTGTCCCATCTGTTGGGTTTCCGGTTTAGCGATTAGTTTAGTCATCACTGGCACCATAGCCATGGCATCGAATCCTTTCGTTTCCTGTAAAATACTAAAGATGTTGCGAAGATGCTCGAAAGTCTTAGCATCACCCAACAATTCTGGGGGAGTTTCTTGCACCGCTAAACCCACCTGTTCCCGGAAATTAACCGTGAGATTAAACCAAGTGCGACGACCGAAGTTATCGAGAGCATTGACTAACTCATTCACTAACTTTTCTCGGATAAATATACCCCTGTCTGAAAGGAGAAAATCTAACGCTTGATCGGTGACTTTCTCGAAGTTAAAATCATTAGAATCTTTAGCATTACGCAAGAGATTTTCTAAACGATTCCAGCGAAAAGTACCGTCTTTAAACAATAAATCCCGCAGGGAATCGCGCAACTCCGTAGAAGGATCGGTGAGCAGACGTTTAGCAATATAAGGATAGGCTTTACTCAGTACCTTAAAATTAGGATCGATGCCAATTGCTATTCCCTCTAAAGTCACCATCGAGCGAATAATCAGGGCATAATAGGCAGGAACTCGAAAGGGAAACTCATACATCATCGCCGACATTTTATCGGTGATACTTTTAAAGTTTAATTCTGCCACACTCGCCCCTAAAGCATTACCGAAAACTTCCGAAAAAGCGGGAACAATTGGCTCTAAATTGGTAGTTGGTGACAGGAAGTCTAACTTAACGTAATCCTTGGCCAAAGACTCAAAATCCCGGTTGACTAAATGCACCACCGCTTCGATTAAACCGTAGCGTTGATAGGGTTCAATATTGCTCATCATGCCGAAATCAAGATAAGCTAATTTACCGTCGGGAGTCGCTAATAAATTACCCGGATGGGGATCCGCATGGAAAAATCCGTGTTCAAGTAATTGACGCAAAGAACACTGCACCCCCACATTAACTAAGTGGGTGGCATCAATACCCTGAGCTTGAATTTCTTTGATATTAGTTAATTTTGTGCCGTCCACCCACTCCATGGTTAAAACCCGTCGCCCAGTATATTTCCAGTAGATTTTGGGGATGTAAATTTCGGCAATGTGACCATAAAGTTGAGCGAATTTTTCGGCGTTTTGTCCTTCGTGAAGATAATTAATTTCTTCAAAAATGCGACTGGCTAATTCGTCGGTAATTGCCACTAAATCGGAGCGAAGTCTTTTAATATTACCTTTCACCCAAGTCGCCAAACTACGCATGATATACACATCTAAAGTTATACAGCGAATCAAATCGGGACGCTGTACTTTAACGGCGACTCTCTCTCCGGTTTTTAATTTACCTTTGTAAACTTGTCCTAGGGAAGCGGCCGCTATGGGATTGGGGGATAATTCTGCGTAAATTTCCTCGGGAGAATAACCTAATTCTTCTTCGATAAAACGATAGGCAATTTCGTTAGGAAAAGAGGGGATTTGATCCTGGAGAGTGGTTAATTCTTCTAAATATAAAGGCGGTACTAAATCAGGCCGGGTAGAGAGAGCTTGACCGATTTTAATATAGGTCGGTCCCAATTTGGTCAACATTTCCCGCAATTGTACGGCCCGTCTAATTTCATTTTTTGGCGATTTTCCCCGTAGTTTATCCCACCAGATACCGATGACAAAAGATAAAACCGGCAGGGCAATTTCGATTAATCTCCCCACAACGTCTAGAGGTCGCCGACGGTAATAGTCGTTAATAACTTGCGGATTGTAACGCCAACTTTCGGCTACGTTGTCATCCATGGGGCCGATATCTTCCCGATGCTCTTCGGGAATATGGACGGGCTGCACTTCAACAGTAATCGCTTCTGGGTTTTGCGTCTCTGGGGAGATCATCTGTTCGGACATAGTTCGGTGACGGGGCAGGGTGATTTGTAAACTATTGTAACAAGTATCGGCTTTCTGCCCGATCTTGTTTCTGTCTCCCTAGTTCTATGCTCAGGTTCGTCTTCAACTTTACCCTGGAGGGTTATTGCCTCTCAAAGTATTCTACGATAGCTCTCGCTATCGATTCTGCACCATCTTTAGCCAGTTTAACCTTTAATCTGGGCGGTTGGGGAGCTTGGCGTAAAAAGTCCCAATTACCTTGAAAAAATTCTTCACCGCTAATAATTTGATGATCACTATAATCTTGAATTCCGGCCAATAAAATCGCTGATTCGGCGAAACCTTCTCGCATCAGGGAAACAATCGGAACCTCTAATTTTAAAGCCTCGGCAAAGGTACTATATCCTGGTTTGGAAATAATTCGATCGCACAGGGGCATAAAATCCACGGGACGATAGCTCCGATCTGGTTTATCCTGTAGGCGGACTAAATTGGGCAATTCGGGCGCGTTTTTTTCAAAAGTGATAAATTGCCAATCGGGAAAACTGGCGAGGTTATCATAGGGAATTGCTTCTAATCCTAACCCACCAAAACTCAATAAAATAGTTTTTTCTTTAGGGGCATTTAGCTTAAATTCCTGTCGCAATTGTTCTTCACTGTAGCGGGGTGTCCCCCCGGTTAAATTTGCTTCTGTAACGTGAGGAAATGCTGTCATTTCTTCCGCTAAAGGCAGTTTAAATAATCGATCACATTGATTATAACAACGACTGATCCAATCACTAATACTGGCAAATTCTTCACCCCAATCACGATAGATAAAATCCCAGCCGAAGTTACCAATCATCCAACAAGGAAGCCCCGCACTTTTGGCAATTAGTGCCGCTAAAGGAGGTAAATCGGCCACAACTAAACCCACACGATTAGTTTTAATAAAATTAACTTCACTGGCAATAATTGACCTTGATTGAGCAATTATTTGTTCTAATTTTTCTTTAGTAGCTAATTTATCCATCGTTAAACTATCCGATTGGATTACCCCCACATCAAACCCCCGGGGTCTTTGAATATATTCTCCGGATATATAGGAATCTAATAACCAGCGCGGGGCCGTGGTGACTAATATCGGCAAAATTTCGGGATTAAGTTCAATAATATTAGCTACTACCGAAGCACTGCGGACGGCATGGCCAAAACCATGATTAGTAACGGCAAAATAAACAACAGGACGAGACATAAATAGCAAGTAAGGTGAGAATAATAAGCGATAAATTTTGTTTTTCAGACCGTAGATAATAATTACCCTTAATTTTAGGGAGGCAAATGAGGCAGTATATAAATACTAGCAAAAGCATAATATTCCGCTCCCGATTGACAAGCTTCTTGCAGTAAAGATAAAGCCTCCGAGTCTCCTTGTTTTGCGAAACGTAATAATGCTAACAATCTTTTAATATATTGACTACGATAGTTAATTAATTCTTTTCGTCCACGCATACCATTGAGATCGAACAAATCTTCAACAATTTGACCACGCCGATCCCGACCATAAACACTGGCCAATTTTGCCATTTCATCCCAAACAAATTCAATATGTGTATTCGGATCGGTTACTCCATCCGTGGGGTCTATTAACAGAGGATTTCCTGTGATATCATCGAGAGGAAAATTTGTGCCTTTGTGATTGGCATCATTACATTTATCACAAGAAAGCAGTAAATTCTCCCAAGTAAAAGTCAGATCAGGATACTGGCTTTTTGGATAAAAATGTTCGATCGCTCCGTAAGTTACCACTATAATCTTACTTTCACAGTAAGCGCATTTCCCATTAAACATTTTAACTAATGCGTCTTTAACTTGCGGATGACTGTATTTATTTTGTGCTTGGTTAATTTGAGCTTTAGTTGCCTTGTTGTTTGATTTTATTGATTCTA
>NZ_JASJFE010000806.1:0-1388 GCF_030067735.1 Microcystis sp. M53598_WE2
AAAAACCTGATTGAGACTAATTCTGGCGAAATTCAGGAGCCGGTCGTCAGGAGATTATTTTTATTTATTCTCCCCGCTTCCCCACTCCCCCACTTCCCCACTTCCCCACCCCCAATCCGTCTAAATGTTAAGTTAAGTATCGAAGAGCGGCCGTTTCATCACCCAGTAGTAATATAATCACTGAGTTATCAACTTTGATCCTTGAGTATGACTGCATTCACCACAACCCCCACCCTTGCCAATTTGCCCGCCAGTGACAGCCGTAGCCGCGTCAGTGAATTTATGAAATCCCTACAGGATGAAATTTGTCAGGGATTAGAAGAAGTGGATGGACAAGCAAAATTTATCGAAGATAGTTGGCAACGGCCCGAAGGTGGCGGCGGACGTTCGCGAGTTTTGCGGGAAGGGGCAATTTTTGAACAAGCAGGGGTGAATTTTTCGGAAGTTTGGGGGAAAGAATTACCTCCTAGCATTGCCAAACAACGGCCCGAGGCTGCCGGTCATCAATTTTATGCCACGGGAACCTCGATGGTCTTGCATCCTCACAATCCTTATATTCCCACGGTTCACCTCAATTATCGCTATTTTGAAGCAGGTCCGGTTTGGTGGTTTGGCGGTGGTGCCGATTTAACTCCCTACTATGGGTTTGAAGAAGATGCTAGTCATTTTCATCGCACTTTTAAACAGGTTTGCGACCAACATCATCCCGAATATTATCCCGTTTTTAAACGCTGGTGTGATGAATATTTTTATCTCAATCATCGTCAGGAAGCCAGAGGCATCGGCGGGATTTTCTTTGATTACCAAGACGGTTTAGACCCTCTCTATCGTGGTCCTTTTGCCGAAAGTGATGCCGCTATCTATTCAGAAAAATTATCTCCCCAACAACCCCGCAACTGGGAAGAAATTTTTAGTTTCATTAATGACTGTGGCTGGGCTTTTCTACCCGCTTATGTTCCCATTGTCCAGAAACGGCGCTCGACGGAATACGGTGACAGAGAACGTCAGTTTCAACTCTATCGTCGCGGTCGTTATGTAGAATTTAATTTAGTTTATGATCGTGGCACAATTTTTGGGCTGCAAACTAACGGTCGTACCGAGTCGATTTTGATGTCTTTACCTCCTTTAGTCCGTTGGGAATACTGTTATCAACCTGCACCAAACACCCCAGAAGCAAAACTCTATGATGTCTTCCTAAAACCCCAAGATTGGGTTAATTGGCAAGGTTAAATCAGTTATCAGTTATCAGTTATCAGTTATCAGTTATCAGATTATAGTTTTAAGTGGACAGTGTTAGGTGAAAACTTCGCTAATTTCTTTTCACTGATTACTGTTCACTGAAAATACTTCCCAATTCATAATTCATAATTCATAATTCATAATTCCCA
>NZ_JASJFE010000811.1:0-2823 GCF_030067735.1 Microcystis sp. M53598_WE2
AGCTTGACAATGATCCCGCACATATAACCAATCTCGAACATTTTGACCATCACCATAAACAGGTAAAGGTTTACCCAAAAGAATATTAATACACATCAAAGGAATTAACTTTTCTGGGAAATGGTAGGAACCATAATTATTAGAGCAATTAGTAATAATTGTCGGCATTCCGTAGGTATGAAAATAAGCTCTCGCTAGATGATCACTCCCCGCTTTTGAGGCAGAATAGGGACTATTAGGAGCATAGGGAGTAGTTTCGGTAAAAGCCGGATCATCTACTCCTAAACTGCCATAAACCTCATCGGTGGAAACGTGCAGAAAACGATAGTTATCGGGTTGATGATTACTTAACCAATGTTGCCGAAAACTTTCTAATAGAGTAAAAGTTCCCACCACATTAGTTTGCACAAAAGCCCCAGGTCCAAGAATCGATCGATCCACATGGGATTCGGCGGCAAAATGGGCAACTGTATCGATATTTTCACCGGCAAATAATTCATCAACTAAAGCTCGATCGCAGATATCCCCTTGCAGAAAACGGAAATTCTTTCTATCTTTCAGTGTCGCTAAATTATTCAAATTGCCCGCGTAGGTAAGAGCATCAAGAACAATGACACGATCCTCAGGATAATTCTCGCACCAATGATGAACAAAATTCGAGCCGATAAATCCTGCTCCACCAGTAATTACTATGCTTCTAGCTTGATTCTCCGTCGTCATGGCCACCTCTAGCAAAAGTTTGCTACTTATTTTAGGCCTTTTTGCTTCACACTTCTTCATCAAAAGTGATCTGATCGGAACGATAATCCGGCGGTTCAACGTGAATTAAAATTCTCACAGGGCTAAATTGTTGGGTTAATCTTGCTTCTACCGCTTCCGTGATTGCGTGAGCAGTTTCCACATCTTGAGCGGAGACAACTAGGTGCATTTCTATAAATACCTGTCTTCCCACCACTCCCCGAGACGCGATCGCATGACAATTAAGCACCCCCGGCACCTCCATCACAATTTGATGAATCACTTCAGGAGCGATCGCCATTTCATCCACTAACAAAGGTAAATTCTCCATCAGGACTTTCCAACCACTGCTAAACACCAAAAAAGCGACGGGAAAGGACAAAATCACATCTAACCATTGTAATTGGGGAATATTAGCCGTATTGCCCACCCAAACCCCGACTAAACCCAATAAAACCGTAATTGTCACCCACACATCACTCATGGTATGACGAGCATCGGCAATCAAAATCGCACTACCGACACGCTGCCCCACCGATCTTTCATAATAGGTGACAAAAATATTCACCCCTAAAACGATAATTAATAGCCATAACTCAGGACCTGCAATCTCGACGGGTTTTCCTCCTTTGATAATACGCATGACCGCCCCTTGCAAGATTTCAAAACAGGCAATCCCCAAAAAGGCGGCGATCGCTAAAGCTCCGATCGCTTCGTATTTCAGATGTCCGTAGGGATGATCTCGATCTGGATAGGGAGAGGAAAACCGCATCGCTACTAATCCCAAGACATTATTGGCACTATCGGTGACACTATGGAGAGCATCCGCTTGCAGACTTAAAGCACCAATTCTCAAACCCACCCCCGCTTTGATCGCCATAACCAAAATGTTCAGCAGTAGGGTGATCCAGAGAACTTTTTGGACGGTAGCCCGATTATCTTTTAAAACAGCCACAGGATTATCAGTTATCAGTTATCAGTTATCAGTTATCAGTTATCAGTTATCAGGGAAATTTCAACTAAAACCCCAAAACCCCAAAACCCCAACTACTTGAGGGTTGAAAAAGGGCAAAAATAAGGATTAAATTGCCTCAAGTCTGTAAATAGACCATTTAATTGATTATTATTCATTTTTAATTCTCCTGACTCCTGACGACCGGCTACTGACTCCTGACCCTAACAACAATTTTTGATTTTTACAAGAGGTCTAGTCAACAACAATTGATCAACTCCTGAAATAACAGACTCCCATCGGTCAAATTGAGCATCCGATCGGCGGCGCGTTCGGGATGAGGCATCATTCCTAGCACATTTCCTGCTTTATTGGTAATTCCTGCAATATTATTTAACGAACCGTTAGGATTTCCCGACTCATTTGCCTCTCCTGTGGGAGTACAGTAACGAAAGAGAATTTGTCCGTTATCCTCCAGAGATTTTAACGTATCTTCTGCGGCATAATAACGCCCTTCCCCGTGGGCAATCGGCAAATTAAGCACCTGTTGCGGTTGATAACCTCGCGTCCAGACAGATTGATTATTTTCCACTTTTACCGGCACTCGATCGCAGATAAAATGTAAATCGCGATTACGAATTAACGCACCGGGTAGCAGCCCAATTTCCGTTAATACCTGAAAACCGTTACAGATGCCTAAAACTAATTTACCTTTTTCGGCTTCTTCTCGGACAGTTTTCATCGCCGGCGAAAACCGAGCGATCGCACCACAGCGCAAATAATCGCCGTAACTAAATCCCCCCGGCACCACGATCACATCCAAATCCCCTAGATCCGTCTCTTGATGCCAAACATAGCGGGTAGGTTGCTGAAAAATCCCCTCCGTCACCGTTGCCACATCTCGATCGCAATTCGATCCAGGGAAAACAATAATCCCAAACTTCAGAATTTTTAACTTGGTTAATTCATTGTGCAGAAAGCTCTCATCAGATGGGTGTTGGGGTATTGGGGTATTGGGTGAATTTCCCCATTTCCCTATCCCCTAATCTCTATCCCCTATCTACTGACAATGCAAATCAAAGCGATAATTTTCAATCACAGGATTAGCCAATAGTTGATCGCACATTTGATCC
>NZ_JASJFE010000459.1:0-7185 GCF_030067735.1 Microcystis sp. M53598_WE2
AATCCGTACTATAACACCAAACCGCTTCTAAACGATCAGAAACTTCCCAAAAATTTACCTCTAAATCAAATCGCGCTTTAAGCTCAACAGATAAAGGCAAACTCTCCATCTTTAAGCCAGATAAACTGGCCTCAGATTGGGGAGTATTTTGCAGAGAAAACATCACCTGTACCAAAGGATTACGGCTTAAATCTCGGTCTAATTGTAATCTTTCTACTAACATTTCAAAAGGCAAATCTTGATGGGCATAAGCTGATAAAGTTGTTTGCTTTACTCGTTCTAATAACTCCAGAAAACTCGGATTTCCCGACATATCACCCCTTAAAGCCAAAGTATTGGCAAAAAAGCCCATTAATTTCTCAATTGCCGAACTATTACGATTAGCGATGGGAGAACCCACCAAAACATCTAATTGACCACTATAACGAGAAATTAGGACAAAAAAAGCCGCCAGTAAAGTCATAAATAGTGTTGCTCCTGACTCCTGACTTAACCTTTTGAGGCGTTGTGTTAAGTCTTGATTCAGGCGAAAAACCTGCCCATCACCCCGGAAACTAGGAATTGGAGGACGGGGATAATCCGTTGGCAATTCTAAAATAGTAGGTGCATCTTGTAACTGTTTTTGCCAGTAATTAAGTTGACGTTCTAAGACTTCACCGGTGAGCCATTGACGTTGCCATACGGCAAAATCGGCGTATTGAATCGATAATTCAGGGAGAGGGGAAGGCAACCCCCGGACAAAGGCCGCATAAAGTTGAGATAATTCACCAAAGAAGATGCTCAAAGACCAACCATCGTAAATAATATGGTGCATCTTCAACAGCAATACATACTCTTGGGAACTGAGTTTAAGTAACTTAAATTGGACTAATGATTCCTTGGCTAGATTAAAGGGTTTTAAGGAGAAAGCAATCGCTATTTCTTGCAGATGTTCTGTTTGTTCATTCTTTGATAAACCTTGTAAATCTTCCAGGGGTAAACTTACGGTTGAAGGGGGAGCAATGCGCTGAATTGGTTGCCCTTCTACCATAGGAAAAGTGGTTCTTAAAATTTCGTGACGGCGAATCAGTTCACTGAGACTTTGTTCTAAAGCCAACAGATTGAGGGAGCCTTCTAACCGTAAAGCGTCCAACAGATTATAGGAATGACTATCGGGAGAAAGTTGCTGCAGAAACCAGAGTCGTTGTTGAGCAAAAGAGAGGGGTAAATCCTGATCCCGTGACACGGGAATAATCTCTAAATCAACAGTATTAGTTGGGATTTTTGCCGCTCTTAAAAAGTCCAAAATTTCAGGTTTTTTGGCGGCGATTTCTTCTTTAATTTCTGGGGTCATAACCCCTTTGGGAGCCTGAAAACGAAGTTTTTCGCCTTCCAGCCATAGTTTAATCTCTAAACCCTTCAAATACGCTAAAAAATCTCCTACTTTCACTTACCAATTGCCTCCAAAGTTGTTGTTAAATTAGCTCTAAATCACGAAGTTTGCCCTGAGGATGTAAAAGTACATCAGATTGCCATTGACTAGGATCAATATTTGTCCTTTGCCGTTTTAACTGTCTTGCTAAACTATTGATATCAGCTAAAACTTTAACTGTTTTTATAATTCACCATCCTCATAATCTTCCAAGCTTTCAGTCATAGCTGTTTCTCCCGGTGCAACGGTAAGAACTTCAATGATTTGGGCTAAATTAGCGATAGTTGGGTATTCCAGCAGATTTTGTAAAGACAATTCCACCGAGAAAAGATCGCGGGAACGGGAAATAACCTGAGTCGCTAACAAAGAATGTCCTCCCAATTCAAAGAAATTATCCTTAATTCCAATACGTTCGACTCCCAAAACTTCACTCCAAATTTGAGACATTTGAGTTTCAATCGGGGTACGAGGTGCGAGAAATCCCGTAGCTAAATTGCGTGTAGCTGTATCGGGTGTAGGCAAAGCCAGCCGATCTACTTTACCATTAGGAGTCAAAGGTAGGGTATTAAGCAAAACAAAAGCCTGGGGAACCATATAACTAGGTAGCTTTTGTTGGACAAATTCCCGCATCTGTGGTATCAGCTTCTGGACTAATTTACCATATAGAGGATTATTCGTATAATCAGTCCAGGATTTGGGAATAATCCTCTCATCATCCCAAAAATTGGGGTATGGTTGTTCATCAACTTTACTTATTATCGGTTCTAAGATGGCATTCTGGCGACAGAAAACCACATCGAAAGAACCATCTTGACTACCTTCCCACCAACTGAGATGAACAGTGTAACCTAACTGTTCTCCCAGTTGCCACATTTGCTCAGGATTAATCCCTATCCCGCTATTTTTTGCTAACAATTGCCGCAATTCTCCCACCGTTGTTACCCCAGGAGGATTTTCTAAACAGTCTAAAATTTGTAGTGCCTTTTGTAATCGTTGATTGGGTACATCTCTGATGCCTAAATATTCTGGTTGTTCCAGTTTTAGTTTATCTTGCAGTTGCCCTAAAGAAAACCGATCCCGCTGCCAATTTAGCCAAGGAATTGTCGTTTTTTCCCCATCAGTATCCAGATGTAAAGTAACATCATAGCGGAATTGGGTTAACTCATTGTCAGCCTGACCCCGTTTCGGGGCAATTTCTACCCAAGAAATTCGCGGAAAACGTTGTTTAAGCGCGATAAAGAACTGAGGTGCAATTAACAATTCTTCTTCGGTAGCTACACTTTGATTCACCTGTTTTTGCCATTCTTCAAGGGTTTTATTAGCTTCAGCACGAGCTAACTGTACCGCGGCATGGTAAGGCTCTAGTAAGGACAAACTACGGATATCACCTAAGAAAATCTTACCCCGATCTGCAATCGCCTTCACTGCTCCTGCGATAACTTGTAATAGATAATCCACACTAGGGAAATACTGAACAACAGAGTTAATCACTACTCGATCAAAAGTAGCTTGGGGAATGCCGGTAAAATCATCGGCTGTTCGGTGTAATAATTTTACTTTGCCCTCTAAACCCTCAATTGTGCCACATAAATGTTCGAGGTTATTAATAGTAGCAGCGGAATAATCGGCTCCCCAATATTCCTGACAATGTTTCGCCACACGGAATAGCAATAATCCACTTCCGCAACCAATTTCTAACACTCGTTGCGGTGGTTGATTTCCTAAAATTCGGCTCACTGTCTGATCAACCCATTCCTGCATTTCTGCTGCGGGAATAGCTTGTCCCGTATAACTACTATTCCAACCACTAATATTAAAAGTGGGGTCCTCGGTTTGAGGTTGGGGTTTACTGTAGGATTCTTCGTAAATCTTTTGCCAATCACTAACATATTCACTCTGCCATTGAGCAAGCTGTTCAGGCAATACTTGACCCTTGAGAGCCGGAACTAAGTAGGCTACCAAATTAGTATTAAGCTGGTCTTGATCATGATCACTTGCCTGATCAGCGCGAGCCATCACAACCGCTTCTTGTACTAGGGGATGTTGGCTCAAAACTGCTTCAATTTCCCCTAATTCAAGGCGGAAACCCCTTACTTTAACCTGATTGTCAATTCGTCCCAAATATTCAATTCTTCCATCAGGTAAATAACGGGCTAAATCTCCCGTTTTGTATAATTTTGACGGCTGCTCTCCCCCCTTATCAAGGGGGGTTAGGGGGGGATCAAGGGAGACAAACGGGTTAGAGATAAATTTCTCTGCTGTCAATTCTGGGCGATTCAAATAACCTCTGGCTACCCCTGCTCCTCCGATATGTAATTCCCCGGGTACACCGATAGGAACCGGTTGTAAATGCGAGTCTAAAATATAAACCTGCACATGAGGAATTGGCCGACCAATAGTTATTTTTTCATCAACCGGCGTACATTTAGCTACCGTTGCACAAACACTTCCTTCTGTGGGTCCATAACCATTAAAGAAATTTCGTCCCTGGGACCATTTTTTCACCAATTCAGGAGAACAAGCTTCCCCGGCGACAATAATAGTTTGCAGAGAGGAAAGATTTTCCCAAGACAGAACCGCTAAAGCTGATGGCGGTAGAGTAATATGAGTAATCTTATTCTCCCGTAATTGCTTGATTAAGGGTAAACCGGGCATTAAATTTTCTTTACTTGCCAAATAAAGTGTCGCTCCCGCTCCCAAAGCCATCAAAACTTCTGAAATACAGGCATCAAAACTAAAAGAAGCAAACTGAAGCACTCGACTCTGAGAAGACACAGCAAAAGTCTGAATTTGCGCCAGAGCAAGGTTACACAACCCTTGATGTTCAACCATCACCCCTTTAGGTTTACCCGTAGAACCAGAAGTATAAATTACATTAGCCAAATTAGAAGCTGTTACCTTCCCCGTCAAATTATCCTGGTTCATTGGTTTAATTTCTTGCCAAATTTCAGCTAAAAATACAGTTTTAGCTTGATGATTTGGGAGTTTATCAATCAGGGAACTTTGGGTTAGTAATAAGGGTACTTGACTATCCTCTAACATAAATTGTAAGCGTTCTTGAGGATATTCTGGGTCAAGGGGTAGATAGGCAGCACCGGCTTTAAGGATGCCTATTAATGCCACAATCATGTCTAAAGAGCGCTCTACACATAAACCGACTATTACCTCGGTTTCTACACCTAAAGAGCGTAAATAGTGAGCTAGTTGATTGGCCCGACTATTTAATTCTGCATAGGTCAACTGTTGATTTTCAAAGACTACTGCTACTCCATCAGGGGTACGCGCTGCTTGTTCCTCAATTAATTGATGAATACACTTGTTATAGGAGTAATCAGCTTTTGTCTCATTCCAACCCTCTAATAGTTGATACTCTTCCTCTGGGTTTAATAAGGGTAGTGAAGCTAATGATTGACGGGGATTTTCCACAATTGCCGCCAACAAAGTCTTAAAATGAGTCATCATACGGACAATAGTTTCAGCATCAAATAAATCCCTGTTATAAGAGCAAAAACCGCCCAATCCTTCGGCTGCATCCCAGAGGTAAACTTCTAAGTCAACCCTAACTGAATCAAGTCCCGATGGTATCTCCTCAATGTTTACTCCGGGTAAATCCCAGGGAGAACTAGGAGCATTCTGAAGGGCAAAAACTATCTGTGTTAAAGGATTACGATCTAAATGACGCTCAATTTGCAATTTTTCGACTAACATCTCGAAGGGTAAATCTTGATGGTCGTAGGTGTCTTGAGTAGTTTGTCTGACCTGCGCGAGAAAATCTTCAAAGGTCGGGTCTTGAGATAAATCAAATCTTAACACTAAACTATTGACAAAAAAGCCAATTAACCCTTCAATTTCGGTGCGGTTACGGTTAGCAATTGGTGAACCAATTACCACATCTGTTTGTTGACTATAACGAGATAGTAACACAGCAAAACCCGCTAGTAATGTCATAAAGAGAGTGCTACCGGACTCTTGACTGAGTTTTTTAAGCTGTTGCGTTAGTTGACTATCTAGTTGCAGTCGCTCCGTCCCTCCGCGAAAACTTTGGATTGCTGGCCGGGGACGGTCTGTGGGAAGTTGGTGTAGTAGGGGAACCCCGGTTAATTGTTGCTTCCAGTAGCTTAATTGACGGTCTAATACTTCATTAGTTAACCATTGACGCTGCCACAGGGCAAAGTCAGCATACTGTATTGATAAATCAGGTAAATCTGCTTTTGTCCCGGTGCAGAAACTTCGATAATAGACTGATAATTCGTCGATTAAAACACCTATTGACCAACCATCCGCTGCAATATGATGAATGGCTAATAATAGTACATATTCCTCTGTCTTGACTTGCCATAATTTGACTCGTAATACTGACCCTGATTCGAGATCAAAAGGTTCGGATGCTGCTGCTAATAACAGGTTTTTTACCTGTTGCTCAGAATGACTGAGGTTTTGCAGATTGACAACTGGTAAGGTGAAGGTTACATTAGGATCGATCGCTTGTATTGGTTTGTTATCTTTGAGTTTAAACTGAGTCCGTAGGGGTTCATGGCGTTGAATAATTGCCTGGAAAGCTTTTTCTAAGGCTTTAACATTGAGATTTCCGCGCAAACGCATCGTTAAATCAATAGTATAAGCCCCACTTTCTCCTTCTAATTGATTCACAAACCAGAGACGTTCCTGGGCCCAGGATAGGGGAATATCATCCTCTCGATTAACGGGGACAATTGATGGTAGCTTTAACCCTAAACCTGTTTGCAGTTCTTTTAAAATTACCGCACTTAACTGAGCAATAGTTGGAGATTCAAACAGATAACGCAAGGGTAAAACAATCTCAAAGGTTTCCTGTAATCGAGAAATAACTTGAGTTGCCAACAGAGAATGTCCACCTAATTCAAAGAAATTATCCTCAATACTGACTCGTTTTAATTTCAGTACCTCACCCCAAATCTGCCCCATTTTTTCTTCAATGGGATTACGGGGAGCTATATATTCACCTTGGCCCTGTAAATCGGGAACGGGTAAAGCGCGGCGGTCTATTTTGCCATTGGGAGTTAAGGGGAAAGCATCAAGACGAATAAACGCAGTAGGAACCATATAGTCGGGTAATTTTGCTCGCAAAAATTGCCGTATTTCGTTAATTGTCAGGTTGATTTCGGGTTGCGGTACAACGTAAGCAACTAAGCGTTTATCCCCTAGATTATCTTCACGAACAATCACACAAGAAGACTGTACCGCCTCATTTTGGTTGAGTAAGGCCTCAATTTCTCCTAATTCAATACGGAAGCCGCGAAGTTTTACTTGATTGTCAATGCGTCCTAAATATTCGATTTTACCATCGGGTAAATAACGGGCTAAGTCTCCCGTTTTATATAATTTTGACGGCTCATTGCCCCCCTTATTAAGGGGGGTTGGGGGGATCACTTCATCCTTCTCAAAAGGATTAGGAATAAATTTTTCTTGGGTTAATTCGGGACGATTGAGATAACCCCGCGCTAATCCCATACCACCAATATGTAATTCTCCCGGAACACCAATCGGGACAGGTTGTAAATGGGAGTCTAAGATATAAATTTGGGTGTTAGCAATGGGGCGACCAATAGTTACTTTCAGGGTTTCATCTGTCCATTTTTCTACCGTGGCACAAACGCTGGTTTCTGTCGGTCCATAAGCATTAAAGAAATTTCTCCCTCTAGCCCATTGTTTGATCAATTCTTCTGAACAAGCTTCTCCCCCTACAATAATAGTTTGTAACTCTGGGATTTCTTCTAGGGGCAAAGCCGCTAAGG
>NZ_JASJFE010000496.1:0-1114 GCF_030067735.1 Microcystis sp. M53598_WE2
ACCCGGAATCGTTTTTTCAATATAGACAAATTCTCCTTTGTCCGTGGCACGAATGAAGAAAGCAGCGGTGCTAACTCCCTGTTTCCGAGCAAAACCCTCACCTGCGGGGGTAACTTGGCCATTTTTGTAGGCGGCACTAACTGGCGGTCCTTTGATCTCCTCGCTGCGAGCCTCTTGCTCCGTCGGTAATCCTGTGATTAACACGGCCAAACGGCGCGGGGTTGCGTAAACTTGAATAGCAGTCGCGTCCAGAGATTCCGTCTCTAAACTCTTGCTAACTCTTTCCTGCAATTGTGCGATCGCGCTATCGACAAAATCTGCGGGTAGTTCTTCTGTACCGACTTCCAGTAAAAAATCCATCTGATTGATTGGCCGTGTTTATGCTTCACCAATCATCTAGGCTATCACAGAAGCCGTGTCCTTAGTTTTTGATCAGCTGTACTGCATTTAAACTGCATATGGGAAATTTTAGTACAAATGCTCAAACTTCCTCGACCTAGCTTTGGTGCTGCCCACTCTCCTATCCCTTTTAAACAGTATGCTAGTATAACTATATGGCGATACAATTGCCTTAGCTTGGCTAAGGGTGCAAAGTTGATCTCATATTTTATCTATTATGTCAATAAAGTTATGAAACGATTTCTATTATTATTTTGTGTTCTCGTGAGTTTTTTGCTGTTTATCAGCTTTGAGATTGATGTTTCCTTGTCTGCACTAGCTCTAACTCGACAACAGCTAGAGGGGCCAGGGCAGCTGTTGTATCAATCCCGTCATAGTTTGCGCGATGATACAGGTAGTCCTTGGCAGGTGGTGTTGTTCAAACGAATTAAGGATGGGGAAACCCTAGAAATTAGTTTGCGCTTGGTGGGATTTCCTGAAGGGATTGAGTTTCTCCATGGAGAAAGATTGACGATAACGACAGCTAAAGGCGAAATTTTAGCGGCTAAGGATGCTTTTGCCGAAAAATCACCAGCAGCTAACGTCGGTCAATACGAGATGCAGGATATCTTACCGCAGCTACCCGTTACTGAAGCGATCGAACTTTCCCTACCCCTAGAGGCTCCCCGTCATCTTAACATCCCGATTCCTGTACTTTTAGAATGGCAAAGTCTGC
>NZ_JASJFE010000671.1:0-1425 GCF_030067735.1 Microcystis sp. M53598_WE2
GAGCGTTAGCTAGATTGAACAAATTTTTTGACAAAAAGGCATAATGGTCTATTTCTGACCATAAGGGATGGTTTTGACTGATAATATGACGTTCAACTAGCTTCATATCTTCATTATACCTGATAACCTTCTTAAAATCTATCGGTGGCAAAAGTTACGGCTCTTCTGGTTTCTGTGTGGAAACGAGGTCTATACTGATAGTTTCTTCGACAAAATAGTCCTAAAAGTGTTGCCCGATAAGCATTTCACGATTCTATAAGCAAAAATTATCACACAAAGTCGAGAAGAGCCAAGTTACTTATTTTAGCTATCTAGCTACAGAAATGAGTAACTTTAAAAAGCTTTAGGTAGGTTTTTGGTTTCTGTGGTTAACCCAGTAACTTCTCGATCGGTTCGGGGAGAAAGAACTCGATCGAGATGCAGCTAAAATCTGGGTTCGGGAATCAAAAAGGGAAAAGTGCCGGACCCGGGAGCTTCTGTTTTACACTAGAATTTGGCCGCCTGAATCTAGATCTATGCCCACTCTGACCCTCAATTTTCCCCTAACTGCCGTTGTCGGCCAAGAAGCGATTAAATTAGCCCTACTCTTAGCCGCCGTGGATCCCGCCCTGGGGGGTGTGGTAATTGCCGGTCGTCGGGGAACCGCCAAATCAGTCATGGCGCGAGCGATACATTCCCTACTGCCACCGATCGAAATTATCGCAGGTAATGTCTTTAATTGTGATCCCAATAATGCCGACGAATGGGACGATCGCACTAAAGAAGAATATAGCAGTGGAGAGGTCGCCACGGAAGTTATCCGGGCCCCTTTCGTGCAGATTCCCCTAGGAGTCACCGAGGATCGTTTATTGGGTTCCGTCGATGTGGAAGAATCGGTGAAACAGGGGGAACCAGTCTTTCAACCCGGTTTATTAGCCAGCGCCCATCGGGGAATTCTCTACGTCGATGAAATTAATCTACTTGATGACCAAATTGCTAACCAATTACTAACAGTTTTAAGCGAAGGACGTAACCAAATCGAACGGGAAGGCATCAGTTTTCAACATCCCTGCAAACCAATCCTGATCGCTACTTATAACCCAGAAGAAGGGGATTTACGACCCCATTTATTAGATAGAATTGCCATTGCGCTTTCCGCCGATGGTGTCCTCAGTTTAGACCAACGAGTAACCGCCGTCAATCAGGCGATCGAGTATGCTGTTTCTCCCACCGCTTTTATCGCCCAATATGCCCAAGAAATCGATGATCTAAAAACCGAAATTATCCTGGCGAGGGAATGGTTAAAAGAGGTAAAAATTAAACCCGAACAAATTAGTTATCTAGTGGAGGAAGCGGTGCGCGGTAGGGTAGAAGGTCATCGTGCCGAGATTTTTGCCGTGAGAGTAGCCAAGGCCGCCGCCGCTTTAGAAGGTCGGGATTTAGTCA
>NZ_JASJFE010000571.1:0-8080 GCF_030067735.1 Microcystis sp. M53598_WE2
AAACCCCACACCCCACACCCCACACCCCACACCCTACCCCCACCGAAAAACTTTTTGCCGCAAACCCTATTTATAGTTTGCCAACCATGACTATCGATTCTTTACTGCAACCTTTTCAGCGTTTTGGTGTCAATCTCGGTTTAGAAAGAATAAAAAATCTGCTGGAGATTTTAGGCAATCCCCAAGATAAAATTCCGATTATTCATGTCACGGGAACTAATGGCAAAGGATCGGTTTGTGCCTATCTATCATCTATTCTCAGCACCGCCGGTTACAAAGTCGGACGTTATATTTCTCCCCATTTAATTGATTGGACAGAAAGAATCTCTATTAATGGCGAAAATATTGAAACTGCCACTTTAGAAAACCTGCTTAAATATATACAATCGCTTATCGATCCCCAGCAGGAAAGTCCTACTCAATTTGAGGTAATTACTGCCGCTGCTTGGCTGTATTTTGCTCAGGAAAAGGTGGATATTGCCGTGATGGAAGTGGGTTTAGGAGGAAGATTGGATGCGACTAATGTTTGCGCTCAACCTTTAGTTACTGTCATCACTTCTATTAGTCGGGAACATTGGCAAAATTTAGGGCCGACGGTTGCCGATATTGCCGGGGAGAAAGCGGGGATATTAAAAGCGAATTGTCCCGCAGTTATCGGACAATTACCGGAATCAGCACAGGGAGTAGTTAGGGAGAGAATCAAGCTGTTAAATTGTCCAACGGTATGGGTAGAAGCTGCCGAAAAAATTGCCGATAATCGTGCTAAATATCAAGGTTTAGAATATCCTTTATCCTTAGCGGGAGATTTTCAATTAACTAATTCCGCTATAGCGATCGCTGTTGTTAATATTTTACGTCAGCAAGGTTGGCAAATTAGCGATGAAGTCGTGCAAGAAGGAATGGCAAAAACTCGCTGGTTAGGACGTTTACAAACCGTTAATTGGTGTCAGCGAGAAATTTTAATAGATGGCGCTCATAATCCCGCTGCTGCTATTGGTTTAAGGCAGTATGTAGATAGTTTAAAGGCTCCAAAAATTATCTGGGTGATGGGTATTTTATCGACTAAAGATCATCGAGAAATATTCCAAGCTTTATTAAGAAAAGGCGATAGTTTATATTTAGTTCCTGTCCCAGATCATAGCAGTGCCAATCCTGAAACCTTAGCGGAATTAGCGGCTTCAATTTGTCCAGAATTATCTCACCTAGAGACTTGTTCCGATGTATTTTTAGGACTAAAAAAAGCCATCCAAGAATCTGCCGATAGTCGGATAATTCTCTGTGGATCGCTTTATCTAGTCGGTTACTTTTTAGGGAGTTTGTTTCAGGGAAAATAAAACATCAATTTTACTGGTGGTTTTATCAGGCATAGTGGCAGTAATTCCGATCCCGCGTACCGATTCTAAAAAGGCCTTTGCTTCCGGGGTTAATTCCCCGGCAGGAAGATTATTAATTCCCCCTGCTTTAGCGATAATTTGCTCCACATCGATGAAAAAATAACCGAGATTATTTTTAGGCAAATTTGCGATCGATGCTTGGAAATTCTCCCTTTTGCTAATCGGTTGATTCGGTTGGGGTTGATAGGGAATTCCGACGGTCATTTTTAGGGTATCATTATTAGGCCAAGCATAGGTTAAAATAGCTTGTTCTTCCGCTTTCCATTCAGTCACATCTTGGCCAGAAATTTGACTTTTTTTTATGGTGATAAAGGGAACAGTTTTCACCAATTCATTTAACTTATCGAGGGTAGTTTTTGCCGCTTTCTGATCGCCGGTTTGCCAGATCATCATTCCCCCAAAACCTAACCCTCCCACTGCTTGCTGGTTGGGGATAATTCCAAAGGCAAATTCTCGATCCATCCAGTTAAAAACTTCTTTATCTGCGTCAAGGGTTGCCATCTGAAAATTCTCACGGATCTGACGCAGAAAAACTTGTAATTCTGGGTTAGTTTGGGACTGTTTTTCTGCTTCTTCCCATCCCTGTTTAAGATTATTACCACTCCAAAGTGCGATGGTATCTCCGGGTAAATAATTTAAAACTTGATTTCTGCTAGGGGAAGGTAGGGTAGAAATAGTTTCAGGGGCAAGTTTAGCCACCATTTGTAACTGTAATCCCGTATCGGTGACACCCACTCCCGCGACAATATCTTGAATTTTTGCTAATTCTTGCCGACTTTGGGGAGATAAATTGGCATCTGGTCCCAAGATTGCGGCATAATCATCGATATAAATTGTCGCTAGGGTATTGGGGAGGTTGAGGGATTGGGAAAGCAGTTTTCTCACTTCCGGTTTACTGCTAAAAGATGGCTGTCCTCGGTAGGTATCGATCGCCGCTTCTAACACCTTTTTATCGTAGGATATCAACAAAAAATCGCCAGTAACAGCAGTATAAATAGTGGTGTTATCCTGCCAATCTATAGCAGTAATTTTAACACCTTTGTAGTCACTGGTGCTAGTTTTGCGATTAACTTGTTGTCCTAGTTTTTTCTCGAATTCTGACGCTTTAATTTTATCTTTGATGCCGATAACCGTTAATAATCCCGATTGTCCGGGGGTAGTTGCGGGAAGGAAAGCAAAGCTGATACTACCGATCCAAGGTTCGATATCCCGTTGATAATCAATCTTATCGGTGAAGATATTTTTTTGTAATTCTTCTAGTCCTTGACTAACCGCAGTTCGCGATTCTGGTGTACCATATTTAGCTAACACTGACCAAGCTTTTGCATCCGTGGAGACAAAACTACTAGCAAAGGCAGTTTCTGGGATAACTTTTGCCGATTCTAAGGGGGTGAATCTTTGCCAAGGTAGTTGTCCCCGCAGATAAAAATAGACACCTCCTGCGGTTACTGCTGTTAGTCCTAAGACGACTAAACAACCCGGTAAAAATGATTTTTTTGACATAGAATTGTGGTTTGGTTAAGAAGTTCAATACTTGGCGATCAATTTTTATCTAGCTGTAGTCTCTAGATCAGTCCTATTGTAGTTATCTTAATTATCTTATCTTATCCCCAAAGGTAACAGATAACATTTTAGCTAATTTTTGCGAAATTATTGCTAATTACCAGAGAAAATTGGCTCATTCTTGGTTAGCTTGCCAACCCACCCCTTGATTAATGTTAGTCAACCCATTGACCTCTAATTTTTCTGTTAATCCTTGTAAAATATTTGATACTAGCCAAGGTCCTCGGTATAACCAACCGGTATAAATCTGTAATAAACTCGCACCAGCGGTAATTTTCTCCCAAGCATCATCGAGAGAAAAAATGCCTCCCACTCCAATTATCGGTAAATTGCCTTGGGTTTGCCGATAGATAAAACTGATCACTTCCGTGGAACGTTCCCGCAAAGGTTGCCCACTAATTCCCCCTGCTTCTTCAGTGATTGGTTTACCAGTTTCAGGCAGAATTGTAGTTTTTAATCCCGTGCGTTTAGTGGTGGTATTAGTAGCGACAATTCCGGCTAATTGATAGGAGAAAGCTAAGTCAATAATTGTTATGATATCTTCCCATTCTAAATCGGGAGAAATTTTCACTAATAGGGGTTTTCTGCCTTGATTTTCTGTTTGTAAAATGTCGAGGATTTTATCGAGTTGTTCACCACTTTGCAGGGAACGCAAACCGGGAGTATTGGGAGAACTAACATTAACGACAAAATAATCAGCATGGGGGAATAAATAGCGAAAACTGCCTAAATAGTCCTCCGGAGCCTTTTCTAGGGGCGTATTTTTCGATTTACAGAGGTTAATGCCGATGGGAATCTGTCGGGGTTGTCGTTGCCAAGATTGCTGGAGAGTTGCCGCTAGAACCGGCGCACCGAGGTTATTTGCCCCCATACGGTTTAATCCGGCCAAATCTTCCGGTAAACGAAATAATCTCGGTTTTGGGTTGCCCGGTTGCCCTTCTAGGGTGACAGCACCCACCTCGGCAAAACCAAAGCCGAAATTATGCCAAAGTCCTGCCCCTAAACCGTCTTTATCGAATCCTGCCGCTAATCCGACGGGATTGGGGAAATTTAACCCCCAGAGGCTTTGAGATAGGCGAGAATCGCTAAAACAGAGGGATTCTGCTAATTGGGAGATTAACCATTGTCCCCAAAATTCCCCCCGCGAGCGATCGATTTTTTGCAGAGTATTTAATAATTGTTTTTGTGTTCCCTCTAAATTGCCCCGAATAGCCTTGAAAGCTAGAGGATAAAAAGGTTTAATTGTGTCAATTATATTTGTCATAAGAAGACAGGAATTGGGGGTATTTTTCAGTTATCAGTTATCAGTGGGGAGACCACTTCGTGCGCGTTGCGGGGGAGCAGGGAGAAAAAGCCGTCTTCTGAATACTAACTACTGAATACTGAATACTGAATACTGATGACCGACTTCTGATCAATAAAAAATAGACCGTAACCCACCCCTAGCATAATCTTTATAAACCTTGGCGAGGATTAAAAGTTTCGATCGCCCGTATTTTTTGATAAAGTTCTAATTCTTCAGGGCTAGGATTGGGAGGATTAACTAATATAATTTCCACTAATTGATCGCCCCTTTCTCCTTGGGAAGTGGGATAACCTTTGTTAGCCAAACGTAATCTTTGACCACTTTTTAATCCCTTAGGAATCATCATTTTAACTAACCCGTCAATGGTAGAAATTTCCACAAAACCGCCCACAATTGCCTCGCTAGGAGTAATCGGTACTTGACAGACAATATCAGAACCTTGAATCCTAAAAAAAGGATGCCTAGCGATAGTTATTTTTAAATATAAATCACCCCCTTCAATACCCTGACCTTTGAGACGAATTTTCTGCCCATCGATCATAGCTGCTGGCATATCAACCTCTATTGATCTACCATCTTCCAGACGAATTCTTTGTCTGCCACCTTGATAGGCTTTCTCTAAAGGTAAAGTTAATTTTGCTTCCACATCTCGACGAGTTAAACGGGGAGAGGAGGCAATTTTAGCGCGCTTAGTATTAGGGTTATTAAAATCTCTAAACTTCCATAAATCCTGTTCTGTACGGGGTATTTTTCCATTCCCGTTACTATTGGCTTTTTCCCCCGGACGTATCCCGCGGCGTTTATTTCCTGTCAAGGAACGATTATACTCAACCCGTTTTTCTTCATCGGAGAGAACATCATAAGCTTCATTAATATCTTTAAACTTTTCTTCGGCCGATTTATCCCCCGGATTAACATCAGGATGATATTGACGCGCCAGTCGTCGAAAAGCCTTTTTTATCTCGTCACCAGTAGCCGTGCGAGATACTCCTAAAACATCATAATAATTAACTAATTGTGGCATATATTCAGTTATCAGTTATCAGTTATCAGTTATCAGTCATCAGTCATCGGTTATCGGTTATCAGTTATCAGTTAAGTAGGGAGGCACAATTATTTGTAGGATGGGTTATAGGATGGGTTAGCAGTAGCGTAACATAATCGGGCGTTGGGTTTCATGCTTCAACCCAACCTACGTTCATCTTATATTTAATTCCACCCACCCACTTATCAGTTATCAGTTATCAGATTTGAGTTCTAAGTGAGCAGTATGTATTAAGCGAGCAGTATTAAATAGTAGTTTCCCACTGTCTTTTTACTGATTACTGATCACTGTTTACTGATCACTGATTAAAACCAATCATCATCGTCATCATCCCAGTTATTTTGGGGGGGGATATTGCGGGAACGATTGCCGCCGCTGCGGTTACTTTTACTATTGTTATAACTTTTTTCCTCCGAAAGGGGGGGACTTTGCCAATCGCTATCGCGGCCATTGTAGTAATTGTCCTGATTGCGGGGGCGATAACTATCTTGATTAGCCGAATAATTGGGTCGATAATCACTTTGATAACCCGGTGTACTGGGACGATAATCCTGCCGATAACGATCGCGGCGCGGTTCGGAGGGAAGATCATCTTCCTTATCCCCGGTAAAAGTCTTGCGAATAGCGCTAAAAAAGCCCTCATCTTCCTCGTCGTATTGTAGCCGTACCTCGCGATTTAATTCATAGATAACATCCTGTAGATCCGCCTGGGCGCGATCAAGGCGACGGTCATCATTTTTCTCCAAAGCGTCGATAATTTCCGTACTCAAAGACTCAATTTGACGACGATAGGAACGGGTAAACTCATTACCAAAATCGAGAGTAACATCTTTTAAGCGTCGTTGGGCTTGATCCACCAGAGAGCGGGCGCGATTGCGTTTATCGACCTTTTCGCGACGGGTACGATCTGCTTCGGCAAATCGGGCAGCATCGCCGATCATGCGGTTAATTTCCCCTTCGCTGAGGGTAGAAGCGCCTTGAATGGTGACACTTTGCTCCCGTCCGGTCATTTTATCCCTAGCGGTGACTTGTAGAATACCGTTAGCATCGATATCGAGGGACACCTGCACTTGGGGAATACCCCGGGGCGCGGGGGGGATACCGGTTAATTTAAAACGTCCCAGGGATTTATTATCGCTGGCCATTTCCCTTTCCCCCTGCAAAACGTGGATTTCCACCACAGTTTGATTATTTTCGGAGGTGGAAAAAAGGTCAGCTCTGCGGACGGGAATAGTGGTATTGCGGGGGATTAACTTTTTCATCACACCGCCGATGGTTTCTAAACCCAAGGATAAAGGGGTAACATCGAGGAGCAGCACGTCTTTGACCTCGCCGCCCAAAATTCCTGCTTGAATAGCCGCCCCGACCGCTACAACCTCATCAGGGTTAACATTTTGATTGGGTTCCCTATCGATAAAACTCCGCACCAAATCCTTCACCACCGGCATCCGCGTGCCGCCGCCCACCAGTACCACTTCGTCTAGTTGGACGGGGGACAAACCGGCATCGGAAAGGGCCCGTTTGAGAGGACGACGGAGACGACTGATTAAATCGCCGCATAATTCCTCAAATTGGGCCCGACTCAGGCGAGTTTCGATGTGTTTGGGTCCGTCTTCCGTGGCGATGATAAAGGGTAGATTAATATCGGTGACGCTGACCCCAGATAGTTCAATTTTGGCTTTTTCTGCCGCTTCTGTGAGTCTTTGTAGGGCTTGCCGGTCTTGGCGCAGCTCCACGCCTTCCTGTTCCAAAAATTGATTGGCTAACCAATCGACGATTCTTTTATCGAAATCATTACCGCCTAATTGGGTGTCGCCACTGGTGGCTTTCACCTCAAAAACGCCGTCACCCACTTCCAGGATAGAAACATCAAAAGTACCGCCCCCCAGGTCAAAAACGAGGATTTTCTTGCTTTCCTGTTCATCGAGACCGTAGGCCAGGGCGGCGGCGGTGGGTTCGTTGAGAATCCTCATCACTTCTAACCCCGCAATTCGGCCCGCATCCCGGGTGGCTTGACGTTGGGAGTCGTTAAAATAGGCGGGGACGGTGATGACGGCCCCGGTGACTTCTTCCCCTAGATAACGGCTGGCTTCTTCGGCTAATCGGCGTAAAACTAGGGCGGAAATTTCTTCGGGGGCGAATTCTTTTTGCAGACGGGGGCATTTAATTTTGATATTGCCCATCTCGTCCCGGCGGATGGTGTAGGGGACGCGCTTCGATTCGGGGTTTAATTCCGAGTAGCGACGACCTATGTAGCGTTTGACTCCATAGTAGGTGTTTTGGGGATTGAGTACCCCTTGTCGCCGGGCCATTTGACCGACCACTAACTCCCCATCTTTATTAAAACCGACCACAGAAGGGGTGGTTCTCATGCCCTCCGAGTTGGCGATGACCACTGGCTTTCCGCCTTCCATCACGGCGACGACGGAGTTAGTTGTCCCTAGATCAATGCCTACTACTCTACCCATGCTTGTTTTTGTCTCCCCCTAGATTTCGATAACTTCGGGACTTTTACCTTCGATCGATAGTTTAAATCGCTTAATGCTTGTTGACAATATTGTATCGAATTGTCTTAGTTTCTCGCTCTCGGTTCGGGGCGATTGAGGGTGTGATTACCGAAGTGGTCTTTTAGTGATCGCTGGCGATCGGGCTTGGGGGGTTTTAAATAGGGTCTGCGGCAAAAAGTTTTTCCTGGGGGCAGGGTGTGGGGTGTAGGGTGTAGGGTTTTAGCGATTTTGAGGGGGTCAATTACCTAATTTTCAGGGAAAAAGT
>NZ_JASJFE010000436.1:0-2262 GCF_030067735.1 Microcystis sp. M53598_WE2
ATTAAGTTTATGGGAAAGTTTCCCAATTACTCGTTTTTCTGTGTGTTCAGGGAGCCACCAGTAACCTTCTCTTTCAAATTCGTCAATCATATTAGCTGATCATTCAGTTTGTAGTATAAATATACCTTTTCGCATTATAGCGAATTTAGTACAAGGTAACTAAGAAATTTTCGGCATTAAGAAGATTTTCGTCTCTCAGCGATCGCCATTTACCAGAGACTTGTCAGACTAAATCCTGTTTAGACCGATAATTGAGAATAGTTATACCAAATCCGGTTATTAAAAACTGATTATCTATTTCCCCTATTGCCTATTGCAAGAGTGCCTATTGCAAGAGTGCCTATTGCCTCTCCTCATAAGTAGCCTATACTCGACGGATTTAGTATAAAAAAGGAATAGAGCCTGAAACTCTATTCCTGAATCAAAAATTGCAGTTAATTTTTAACCCTATACTACCGCAGAAGTCAAAGCTTCTTTGAGGATAGCGGCTTTATCGGTTTGTTCCCAGGGTAAATCGAGATCATTGCGACCAAAATGACCATAAGCGGCCACATCTTGGTAAAAACGCTCGCCTCTTTCACTGGGTAAACCGCGCAGGTTAAAGGTTTGGATAATACCGGCCGGACGGAGTTCAAAGTATTTATTGATTAAGTCGAGAATCACATCATCAGCGACTTTGCCAGTGCCAAAGGTTTCCACGAAGAGACTCACCGGACGAGCTACCCCAATCGCATAACCCACTTGAATCTCGCACTTATCGGCCAAACCAGCCGCGACGATATTTTTGGCCACATAACGGCAAGCATAGGCCGCAGAGCGATCGACTTTGGTAGGATCCTTACCGGAGAAAGCGCCGCCACCGTGACGAGAATAGCCACCGTAGGTATCGACGATAATTTTCCGTCCCGTTAATCCCGCGTCGCCTTGGGGTCCACCAATGACGAATTTTCCGGTGGGATTAACCAGATAACGGGTATTGGCATCGGGTTTAATCTCTAAATCGCTGAAGACCGGTTGTACTACCGCTTCCCAGAGATCACTTTTAATCTTTTGTTGGACGAGATCATTATCGGTGATATCGCCGATAGTAGCATCGTGTTGGGTAGAAACAAGGATAGTATCGATACCCACGGGACGACCATCTTCATAAATGACCGATACTTGCGTTTTACCGTCGGGACGCAGATAGGACAGTTCACCCGTTTTTCTGACTGCCGCTAAACGGCGAGCGATGCGGTGGGCTAAACTAATCGGTAAGGGCATAAATTCGGGGGTTTCATTGCAAGCGAAACCGAAGACAATACCCTGGTCTCCCGCACCAATTTTATCGAGTTCATCATTGCTGAGAAGTTCGCGATTTTCCTGAGCAGCCGTGACACCCTGGGAAATATCGGGAGATTGTTCGTCTAAAGCGACTAAAACGGTGCAACTATTCGAGGAAAAGCCGTTATCTGCGTTGATATAGCCGATTTCAGCGATTTTCTTGCGAACTAAATCGACGAAATGAACCTGTGCTTTCGAGGTGATTTCACCAGTAATCAAGACTAACCCTGTATTGACAACCACTTCAGCCGCTACACGACTGTGGTCATCTTGGGATAACAGAGCATCGAGAATAGTATCAGAAATCTGGTCACAAATTTTATCGGGATGTCCCTCTGTAACCGATTCGGAGGTGAACAAATAACGTTTAGACAAGTGATGTCCCTCACATGGTAGTACGTTTGAACGCAAAAAGATTCCAAGAAATCTTTGATCATACAGTGTAACAGGGAATTTGTAGAGATCGAGTATTTTCAATAAGAAACCGCCCGAACATTGTCCGGACGGAGTGTGGTGTGAGGAGTGAACGGAAACTTTCGTCTCCGCTAATTCCATTGTAGATGACAACTTAGAATCTTGAGCGATTTGAAACAAACTAGCCCAAAAAATTTTTATTTCTTGAAGGGGTTGACTAATGCCCGATCCCCGTCTCGATGATGTAGCCTGATTAATAGAGGTCGCAGAGCTATAGGGAAAGATTATGACAGTCACAGCCGATTATTTAGAACAACTCAATCCTTCCCAGCGCCTTGCTGTGGAGCATTTTTGCGGCCCCCTGTTGGTGGTTGCTGGAGCAGGATCGGGAAAAACTAGCGCTTTAACCTATCGTATCGCCCATTTGATCCGTCATCACGGGGTCGATCCGGAAAATATTCTCGCAGTCACTTTTACCAATAAGGCGGCCCGGGAAATGAAAACGAGAATTGAAAAAACTTTTGC
>NZ_JASJFE010000476.1:0-1496 GCF_030067735.1 Microcystis sp. M53598_WE2
CACACCCCACACCCTACACCCCACACCCCACACCCCACACCCTACACCCCACACCCAACCCCCATCACCTCATCCATGACACCAGATAGTTTTCGCGTCAGTTTTGCTCCCTTATCTTTGCAGGAAGTATATCAATTAGCCGATGATGGGGCTAATGGTGCTATTGTACTAATGAGTGGCACTGTACGGGAGCAAACCGACGGTAAACCGGTTATTTATCTTGATTATCAGGCCTACGAACCCATGGCGATCGAGGTTTTCCGGCAAATTGCCGGGCAAATTCGGCAAACCTGGCCCGATACCAATCGAGTTGTCATTCACCATCGCACCGGTAAGCTACAAATCGGTGAAATTAGCGTCTTAGTAGCGGTGGGTTGTCCCCATCGGGGGGAAGCTTTCGCAGCCTGTCGTTATGCTATTGATACTCTCAAGCATAATGCCCCCATCTGGAAAAAAGAATACTGGTCTGATGGTTCTAGTCAATGGGTTAGTATTGGCGCTTGTGAAACGGCCCATTAGGTCTAATAACGCAAAATTAAGGCAATTTTTTGGTAATCGTTCAAGGAATCTTCATCGACTAAAGCTACACGTCCTCCCTTGGCCAATACCACTTCGATAATTTCATCCACTGCATCATCGATTACCTCCGTACCACCGACGTTTTCCACCAGTATCAAATCACCGTTTTCGCTTAAAACTGCGGGTACATGGTAATTTTTATCCACTAATAACAATTTTCCTCGACCTTCCTGCGCTAAACGCCACACTTCTCCCAGGGTAGAGATAACTTTTTGAGCGCTGACTGCCGCGTCCAAAGCTTGCAGGGCTTCAGTTTTTTGAGTCTGACGCACTGAATGCATAATCGGCAATACTTGCGGAATTAATTCTGGCAGTGAGGTTTTGTCAAAATTGCCGGTTAAAGTGCCAACAATTGCTGATGTGTACTGTGAAACTTCTTGAAAGAAGGAAATTTGACGAACCACTCCACCCACAATCAAAGGGGAAGAATCATCAATGTCAATGTATTCACCCAGAGCATTATCTACCTGCTGGAAAAATCGCCGGATTCTATCATCTAGATAACTGGTATCGGCATCAAAGGGCAGTGGTGCGGTGGCCCCCGGTCCAGTCATTTCTAAGGGAAAATTTTGATCGCGAATTTCTTCGAGAGTTTCTCCTGTAGCTGAGATTAAACGAGTAGAACCCTGACTTAATAGTAACAGCCAATAGGGTTGTTCTCGATGTAATCCATAAACTAAATCCCGTGTGGCAAAGGTTTTATCGATGACAACTCTTGCCTGGACAGAAAAAGGCAAGTTATAAAGCTTGGCAATATCCGGACCAATATAGAGAGCTAATCCATCTAGAGTATAAGGATAATCTATTTCAGCCACTAGACTATCGAGGCGATCGAACAAAGGTTCGATTTCACGTTTAGAGAATTCTGCCGATAATCGGCGCTTTGCTTCATCGACCAAATTTTTAACGAGAATAGG
>NZ_JASJFE010000584.1:0-8016 GCF_030067735.1 Microcystis sp. M53598_WE2
GGGGTGTGGGGTGTGATGGGGTGTGGGGTGTGGGGTGTGGGGTGTGATGGGGTAGTGGGGAGATGGGGTAGTGGGGTGATGGGGTAGTGGGGCATTTGGCTGAAATTTCCCTAAACCCCTATATCCCCTTTCTAACTGATAACTGATAACTGATAACTGATAACTGATAACTGAAATTAGGCGAGATAATCCTGTAAAGCTTTCACCTCTAAAGGTTGCGATTGCAGGGATTTTAAGGCCGCTACCGTCGCTTTTGCCCCGGCGATAGTGGTGATAATTGGTAACTTATAATCGAGGGCAGTACGGCGAATTTTTCGGCCATCGTTTTGGGATTCTTCACCACTGGGAGTATTGACAATAAACTGAATCCAGTCATTTTTGATCCAATCGACAACGTCGGGACGGCCTTCGTGAATCTTTAGCACTAAATCGATATTTTCGCAACCGTTTTCTAACAAAACTTTACGAGTTCCCGAAGTAGCGACGACGCGAAAACCGAGGGATTGCAGATCCTTAACTACGGGAACCATGGGGGTTTTATCGCGATCATTCATCGAGACGAAAACCGTCCCACTGGTGGCTAAAATCACGCCAGCGGCCATTTCCGCTTTAGCGAAAGCTTTGCCAAAATCGCTGTCAATCCCCATTACTTCGCCTGTAGAACGCATTTCTGGTCCCAGGAGAGTATCAGCACCGGGGAACTTCTGGAAGGGTAAAACCGCTTCTTTGACGGCGATATGACGGGGAATTGCTTCGCTGATGATACCCAATTCCGTCAGGGTTCGGCCTGACATGACGAGGGAGGCAACTTTTGCCAGAGGAACTCCCGTTGCTTTGGAAACGTAGGGAACAGTACGACTAGCGCGGGGATTCGCTTCTAAGATATAAACTGTCTCCCCCTGTACCGCATACTGGATATTCATCAAACCGATTACTTTTAAAGCTTTCGCTAGTTCCACCGTCCATTGTCGAATTGTGGTTAAAACCGAGGCACTCAGGGACGTATGGGGGATAGAACAGGCAGAATCGCCCGAATGTACGCCCGCTTGTTCGATATGTTCCATTAATCCCCCGATAACTACTGTTCCCGTCGCATCTGACAGGGCATCCACATCCACTTCGATGGCATTTTCGAGGAATTTATCGATTAAAATCGGGTGATCCGGTTCTATCTGTACTGCGTACTTCATATAGCGTTCCAATTCGCTATCGGAATAGACGATTTCCATTGCCCGACCGCCCAAAACATAGGACGGACGTACTACTACAGGATAACCGATGCGTTGAGCCACTGCTTGGGATTCTTGGAAATTGCGGGCAATACCGTTGAGGGGTTGTCGGATATCTAATTCTCGGAGGATTTGTTCAAAACGTTCCCGATCTTCGGCGGTATCGATCGAATCGGGTGAAGTTCCCCAAATTTTGGTATTTACGGGACAATTAGGCGATTCTAAATATTTTTGCAGGGGAACCGCCAGTTTTAAGGGAGTTTGCCCACCGAATTGAATAATTAAACCCTCTGGTTGTTCCGCTTCGATGATATTTAAGACATCCTCTTTGGTCAGGGGTTCAAAGTAAAGGCGATCGCTGGTATCGTAATCGGTGGAGACAGTTTCCGGATTAGAGTTGACCATAATCGTCTCAAAACCGGCGTTACTGAGGGAAAAAGCGGCATGACAACAACAGTAGTCAAATTCTATCCCCTGACCGATGCGATTGGGACCACCACCGAGGATCATCACTTTACGTTTATCGGAGGGTAAAACTTCCGATTCTACCTGTTCGTAGGTGGAATAATAGTAGGGTGTTAGGGCTTCAAATTCTGCCGCGCAGGTGTCCACCATTTTATAAACGGGAATAATACCTAAACCCTTGCGATAACTTCTCACTTCGTCCTCGCTGGTGTTGGTGGCGAAGGCGATTTGGCGATCGCTAAATCCCTGTTGTTTAATAGCGAATAGGTCCTCTTGGCGGAGACTTTTCAGGGGAGTTCGTTTGAGAAACTTCTCAGTTTCCATCAAATCGGCCAATTTATCGAGGAACCAGGGATCAATCCCGGTTAGTTCGTGGATTTCCTCCCCATTCATGCCCAATTTAAAAGCATGGTAGATACTATAAACCCGTTCGGGGTTAGGTGTCCGCAAACCGGCCCGGACTTCCGAGAGGGGGGGGAGAGTTTCGACTTTATCGCAACCAAAGCCAAAACGGCCCGTTTCTAGGGATCGAAGTGCTTTTTGAAAGGATTCTTGGAAAGTTCGACCGATAGCCATGGCTTCCCCGACGGATTTCATCTGGGTGGTTAGAATCGGTTGGGAGCCAGGGAATTTCTCGAAGGCAAAGCGAGGAATTTTGGTGACGACGTAATCGATAGTCGGTTCAAAGGAAGCCGGGGTTTTTTTGGTGATATCGTTGGGAATTTCGTCTAAAGTGTAGCCTACTGCTAGTTTAGCGGCAAATTTAGCGATCGGGAATCCCGTGGCTTTCGATGCTAGGGCCGAAGAACGGGATACCCGGGGATTCATCTCAATCACGATTACGTCGCCGTTAGTGGGATTAACGGAGAATTGGATGTTCGATCCGCCGGTTTCTACGCCAATTTCCCGAATAATTGCCTTAGAATAGTCCCGGAGGCGTTGGTATTCTTTATCGGTTAGGGTTTGGGCGGGCGCAACCGTAATCGAGTCGCCGGTATGAACCCCCATCGGGTCAAAGTTTTCGATCGAACAGATGATCACCACGTTATCGGCTAGATCGCGCATGACCTCTAATTCGTATTCTTTCCAGCCAATTAGGGATTTTTCGACGAGAATTTGCGATGTAGGGGAACAATCTAGACCATACTGGGCCATCGGTTCAAATTCTTCTTGGTTATAGGCAATACCGCCCCCCGTTCCTCCTAAAGTGAAGGCCGGCCGGATAATGAGAGGATAGGAACCGATCTGATGGGCGATCGCTTTTGCTTCTTCTAAATTGTTGGCAATCCCCGAAGGACAGACGGGAACACCGATTTTCTCCATTGCTTTTTTGAATAGTTCCCTATCTTCGGCTTTTTCAATAGCGGGAAGTTTTGCCCCGATCAGTTCCACGTTATATTTTTCTAAAACGCCGCTTTTGGCCAAAGCTACCGCGGTATTTAGGGCAGTTTGACCGCCCATAGTCGGTAGAATGGCATCGGGACGTTCTTTGGCGATAATTTTCTCGACAATTTCCGGCAGAATTGGTTCAATGTAGGTGCGATCGGCCATTTCTGGATCGGTCATGATCGAGGCGGGGTTAGAATTGACTAAAATTACCTCATAACCTTCTTCTCGTAGGGCTTTACAGGCTTGAGTTCCCGAATAGTCGAATTCACAGGCTTGTCCGATGACAATTGGGCCAGCGCCCAAGATTAGGATTTTCTGTAAGTCATCACGGCGTGGCATAGGCTTAGGGTTGCTTGAGGATAAACCCCAATCATTGTATATGTTGTCACCCCTCTATTCCCTAAAGCTTTATTTAGGTTTAATGACCTTATTCTAGCTGTCAGCCTTGAATCAGTGATCGGTGATCAGATCTGAGCTTTGTACTAGCGACTGTTCACTATCTCCCCGCTCCCCAACACCCAACCGATCACTGGATAGGTACTGATACTATTTGGGAACGATTGTCAAACAATTGTAAAACTTCGTTATATTTAAGGAACATTTGAGAGACTAAGGAGCATCGGAGTTGTGGCTTTATACGCAGATTTGCATCGGCATTTAGGGGGATCGGTAGTACCGAGAATTCTCTGGCGCTACTTTCACAGACATGAGCGGGATTTAGCGGCCAAATTCCAGGAATACCCCGCTTTTGAGGAATTTTACACCCGTGAACGCAATAGTTTAGATGAGTATTTGGAATTACATACCCTAGTCGAAAGTGTTCAAACCGCCCAAACTTTGCCCTATTTTATCTATCGTCTGATTCGCGGCGCTTACATCTTCGAGAATCTTGCCTATTTAGAATTGCGCTATACTCCCTACTATCGCACCGACGAACATTTGAACCAAACAGAGCGAATCGAGCAAATGCGATCGATTGTCGAGATCGTCGGTCAAGCCTCGAAAATGAGCGAATATCCGATTATTACCAGTCAAATTCTCTGTATGCACTCGCGACTTCCCTCCGAAGTCAACAAAGCGATCGTTGATCTGGCCCTAGAGATGAAAGAATACGTCTGTGCGATCGATATTGCCGGGGGTGATTCCTACTACCAAACTCGACTAGAGGAATTTGCTGGTTTATACAGTTATGCCAGGGAAGAGGGTTTAAATACCACCGGCCATCTTTACGAAACAAAGGACGGTTGTTATCCCCAATTACTGCCCTATCTGCAAAGAATTGGTCACGGTATTCAAATTCCCCTACAATATCCGGAATTGCTGCCGGAAGTTGCCCGTCGTCATCAATGTTTAGAAGTCTGTCCCACCACCTATTTAAAAACTGGCACCCTCAAAAGTTTATCGCAATTAAAGATAGTCTTCGATCGCTGTTTTGAAGCGGGGGTTGATATTGCTATCTGTACCGATAATGCTGGTTTACACAATGTCCGGCTGCCCTTCGAGTACGAAAATTTACTCACCCTAGATGTGATCGATTTTCGACAATTACAAGCTTGTCAAGATGCGGCTTTTCGCCATGCTTTTGCTTGGCCCTATAGTCAAAAACCCGCCTCACTTTTAACCGGTTTGTTATCAGTAGATAATCCCAAATTACCGGTTTATCAGTAACAAAATTAACCTTAGTTCGGGTTAAGCAACTTCTAACCCGATTTCCCATCGGGGTTTTTGCCCCCCCCGAACTACTGAATCTTGATTAAACTCAACCCAAAGAGAGTATAGGTACAGAGAGAGCCGAGACCGAACATCAGGGAACGAGCGATCGGGACATTAGTGATATAAAAAAGGGAAAATAAAAGCCGGAGGATCACGAAAGCGATCGCACAGACAGCGGCCAAGGATGAGGAGACTCCTGTAACGTAGGCCATGAGAGCGGCGGCACTATAGATCATAAAGGTTTCAAAACCATTTTGATGGGCCCAAGTTGCTCGTTTAGCGTAGTCTGGGAGTTGGTCGAACATTGCCCGGGGAGCGGAGGTATCGTAACCCACCTTAGCTCTAGCGTAAGCGACCAGCAGAAAAGGTAGATAGACAGAGATAGCGGCAGCCACTATCGAATAGAGAAGAATGGCACTGACGGAGAGATTCATCGCTGAATTTAGTCAAAATAAAATAGGGTAACTAGCTTGCGTTGATCTTCCGCTTCCGCGCAGGTTTGCAAAAGGGTCTGACTGTCGTGGAAAGCAAAACAGATTAACTGTTGACAACGATTGATAATCTCGCGATTACAGAGGCTGCTGGCTTCCCCTAGGGATAGATGGTCATTTTCGGGACATTCCACCAGATGGATAACCTGCTGGAGTTGTTCTTGGGATTCCAGGGGCTGGCGATCGAGACTTTGGGGTAAGATCACGGTTAACAGATTAGGATCTGCCCGCATTGCCCCCTTAATGACGGCGGAATTGGTTCCCGTCGCCCCGGAGGTCATAATCCGATTGCCCGCCAGCACGAGGGCATAGGCCATCATTTCGATCAATTGCTGGTGTGTGATGGGAACGTGACGGGAACCCAATAAAGCGACGCGCTTAGAACCGGTCTGCTGAATGGCGGCTAGTTCTTGAGCTAGAGTGTCTAGGGTGTTAGTGGTATCTACAGATTGACTCAAAGACTTTTACTGCAAATTCGGACTGATTAACCGTCCGTTATTGTAGCATCCAATTGTCATAATCGGAAATTTGACCCAAAAAACCCCAGCTACCCATCGAGGTGTTCTTTCTGTGGTGGTCCCCTATGATCCCTCAGAAATTGTTATTGGTGGGGAAGTGCCTCTAGATTCTACGGTAAGATAGGTGCATAGACGATATTTACCCCAGAGCCATGACCACTTCTCCTGTTCCCCAAGGGGACGATTTTAGCGATCGCCCAATCCGTCCCGTACAGTATCGGGATTTGGAAGACATTGAAGCTTTAACCCTGGATGACTTCGATGAGGATATTGATCGTCGCGCCCAAAATTTCCGCACCCAGGTGCAGCAGGTGCGGCCTTGGTTTGGGTTATTTAAAATTCTCAGTTTTTTTCCCAATCCTCTCCAACACCGTTTTCATGTCTATGTGGCTGAGGCCATGGCCAATCGGGGAGAAGGGGGGAAAATTCGCGGGGCAATCCAAGTCACCCCTTTTAATAGTAGTCGCAGCACTTGGCGGGTGGAACAGGTGCGGGTGCATCCAGGGGAGTCTTTAAGCGAACCCAAGGGCATCGGGGCGCAATTACTGCGTTATTGTCTAGAAACGGTTTGGGAAGCGCGCACCTGGGTGTTAGAGGTTAATATCAATCAAAAGGACAGTTTGGCACTTTTTCGGCAACACGGTTTTCAGCCTTTGGCAGAATTAACCTATTGGTCTTTGCCGCCGCAATTATTACAGGAATTGAGCAAACAAGAGGCAGATTTACCGAATTTACTGCCCGTGAGCAATGCTGACGCTCAATTGCTCTATCAGTTAGATTGTGTGTCTATGCCGCCGCTACTGCGTCAGGTATTTGATCGCCATATCCAGGATTTTAAAATCAATTTAGTTGATAGTTTGCTCTATCGCTGTCAAAGTTGGTGCGGCAGTCCGCAAATTAGTCGCGGTTACGTTTTTGAACCGCAACGAAAAGCGGCGATCGGTTATTTTGAATTAATTCTATCTAATCGGGATGAGCGACCCCATCAAGCGAAATTAATTGTCCATCCCGCCTACACTTGGCTCTATCCTAAGTTATTAATCCAGATGGCCCAGATCACTCGCAAGTATCCCCCTCGCTCGCTAGAGTTGATATCTGCCGATTATCAGCACGAAAGACGGGAATATCTGGAACAATTGGGAGCGATCCGCAGTTCTCACACCCTGATGATGTCGCGCTCGGTATGGCACAAAATCCGCGAAACTAAGCCAGAAAATTCCGCCCTGGCAGAAATGCTGCAGGGTTTACAATCGGTGCCGCGAACTCCTATCCCTAGTCGGATGTCTTGGTTAAAATGGCCCAATAATCCCCCCCTGGACTCCCTCGACAGTCCGGGGGAACTTCCCCCAGTCAAACCGCCCTCGGAACCCCCCGATCAGGGGCATCCAGTGTGATGGAAAGGGTCGCCGCCTTGGGCTTGGATATCGGCAAAAAACGGGTAGGAGTGGCAGGATGTGACGGCACTGGTTTAATCGCCACCGGTTTAACCACGATTATCCGTTCTTCCTTTGTTGCCGACATAGCACAGTTTGAGGCAATTGTCAAGGAAAGAAATATTAAGATTTTGGTAGCGGGACTGCCCTATACCATGGCGGGAGAGTTAGGATTTCAGGCCCAACAGGTGCAAAAATACGCCCAGAAACTAGAGATCGCCTTAGATTTGCCCCTCGAATACATTGATGAGCGTTGCACGTCCCTAGAGGCGGAAGAATTCTTAAAAGCCAAAAAACAGTTTTCCTCTTGGGATAAGGGAGCGATCGATCGGGAAGCGGCGGCGATTATTTTACAACAATGGCTCGATCGCCGACGGCGAGTTAATACTGTTGTTTGAGGGGAAGAGCGAACATTGTCACCAGAAAAATTCCTAGGGGCAAGGGGCGAATTTTAATCATTTTCCTGTCTCTCCGTCGGTTTGTAGTCTTGTTTTAGCAATAATGCGGGTTTTCTTTAAATCTCCCTCGCTCAATTCTTCTCCCACCTGTAAACGGGTGGCATTAGTTTGGAGGACAGTGGCGGCATTTTTTTCTCCCAATTGTAGGGCTGTTTTGGCCGCGGTTTGTAGCATGGTGGCGGCGGCCGCTCGATCGCCCTGTTTTAATTTTTCTTCAGCGATTTGGGTTTGACGATATTTGGCTAAAGTCAGAGTCGATTTCTGAACTTGCTCGTTTAATTGGGATTGATAGATAGCTTGGGAGGCGATATTAAGGCTAA
>NZ_JASJFE010000534.1:0-1219 GCF_030067735.1 Microcystis sp. M53598_WE2
GGTAGCGTAACATGAGCGGGTGTTGGGTTTCATGCTTCAACCCAACCTACGTTCATCTTATATTTAATTCCACCCACCCACTTAATCAGTGAAAAGAAAGTAGCGAAGTTTTCACCTAACACTGTCCACTTAAAACTGTAATCTGATAACTGATAACTGATAACTGATCACTGATAACTGATATATAGCCAATTTTGTTGGACTTCTGCCCGAATTTTGCCCGTTAGGGAGGAAGTGGCATCGCGATTAACACCAGTAATGAGATTAACCACTGACTCAACTTCGGCAAAATTAGGGGATGAGGGTAAATATTGAGCCAAAAATAAACGAATCACTCGTCTTTGTATCGCTAGAGGTAGAATTTGTAAAGGGGAGCGATCGAGTCTTTGTTGATCTAGATCGATAACCTGGCGAAAAATATCCCGGGCAATACTATCTAAATAATCGCTTTCTGCTTCCAAAATTTCGGCAGTTTGGGCGAGATGTTTTTCGATTTGGGGATTTAAATTAGTTTGCAGGTAGGGTAATAATTCCTGACGGATGCGATTGCGAGCATAGCGTAAATTCTCATTAGCTCGATCATACCAGATCGGTAATTCTCGACTTTGACAAAAAGCGAAAGTTTCCCCGCGAGTGACATTTAAGAGGGGACGGACTAAAAAAATATCTGAGGTTAAACTTGTCAACCAAGTTAAGGCAGAAAGTCCATCACTACCGGCCCCGCGCGTGAGATTATAAAGAAAAGTTTCCGCTCGATCGCTCCTCGTGTGTGCCGTGAGAAGATAATTAAAACCCTGTTCTTGGGCGATTGTTTGTAAAGCTTGATAACGCCATTGTCGGGCCTTGGCTTCCGTTTCCGCCATGGGGGGTGCGGTGGTAATATAAACGGGTAATTGCCAAATTTCGGCGATTTTCTGCACATGATCCACTAATCCTCGGTCCTGAGACCAACGGTGATCACAATGAGCGATCGCTAGTTGCCAACCCCAACGAGAGCGCAAATCCAGCAATAATTGCCCTAAACAGAGGGAATCCTGACCCGCCGACAATGCCACTAATAGAGACGCATTTTTAGGTAGTAATTGTCCCTTTTTCACCGTGGTTTCCAGACGAGTATGGAGAGGGGTCCAAAAATTAGCCAAAATTTTTAGATTTATTTACTTGACAAATGACAGATAACCAGAAAAGGAGAAGGGAATTATGAATTATGAATTATGAA
>NZ_JASJFE010000231.1:0-1420 GCF_030067735.1 Microcystis sp. M53598_WE2
AGGAAAGAGGTTTCCTTCCCTACACCCCACACCCCACACCCTACACCCCCTTTCAAGTCAGGAGTTGAGAGTTGGGGTTTTAGGGTTTTGGGGTTTTAGTTGAAATTCCCCCATTTTCCCATTTCCCCTATCCACTCTCTGTTCCCCGTTCCGCAGTTCCAGCGTTCCCTAAAATGGTACGATCGATCCGCGCAGGGGGGCAAGAGTTTGTAAAGCGTTTTCAGCCTTATCGCGACTACTAAACGCGCCTATTTGCCAGACGCGACGACCTTGGTGGGAAGTGGGGAAAGCGTCGGGATAGAGAGAACGAACCCTAGTGCGATCACTATCGGTTTTAGCTTCAATTACTACTTTAAAGCCTTGGCGACCACTATTGCTAGTATTACCACTACTGGGATTAGCGGCAGCCCGATTAAAAGTGATTACGTCTGATAAACTTCTGGGATTGCCTAGGTTGCGCGGTGGCGGTGGTGGTACAATTGCATTATTATTCTGAGCATTGGGAGGAGTCAGGGGGGGTAAATTAGGGGTAACTGGGGACGGTGGCGTTAAATTTGACTCTGGTACTCGATTAGTGACCACTGGCTGAGGATTGCTCTCTACTGCTGTTTCTGCAGCGGTAAAGGTATATTCTCGCACTTCGGTATCAGCAGCAGGATTAACCGGTGTTTCTGCTTTGACGGATTCTCTGGGGAGGGAATAACTATTACCCGCGAGTAATTCTGGGGGAGGATTGAAATTGGGACTATCGGCAGTTAGATAGATATGACTGAGATTTTGACCGGCTAGACTGCGTTTAGTAAAGCGCCAGCCATCGATGAGATAAATTTGCATTAAACCGGTCCCTAAACCTTTTGTCCGTCCAATAATTACCTCCGATTGCCTGGGATTGCGGGGGGTTCCCACAAGGACTAATTCCCCGTTGCGTTGTACGATACGCAGCAGGTATTCTAAACCGTAATCTTTGCCCTGAATGCGAAGGGAATAACCGTTACTGTCGGTGGCCCGTTCACAACTGCCGGTAAAATCGAAATCGAGGAGGAGAGGCTGAACAATGGTCGGTTCTGTGCCATTTACCGCCCAACATTGGCGTTTTCCTGGGATTTGTTGCAAAATCAGTAAATCGTATTTACCGTTACCGTAGGGTCGGGCAATAGCGATAAAATCCTCTTGATTAACTTCTCGTTGTTCAAAGAGAGTTGCTTGACTCGGTGTAGTCAGGAGACAACCCCCTAGAAGTGAAAACAGTAGGGTAAATTTTAAGGATGATTTTAGATTCATAAATAGGGAGCGTTGTTATAGAGATTGTACTTGCATTTATTTTATCGATCTAGACGTAAGCCAGAGAATTTTGTTTTCTTGGAAGATAGCTAGGGTTTGCTCAATAAATCTAAAAACCTTGTTGGGTAAAACTTTTAGG
>NZ_JASJFE010000781.1:0-4898 GCF_030067735.1 Microcystis sp. M53598_WE2
CTCCTGACTCCTGACTCCCGACTCCTGACTCCCGACTCCCGACGGTTCAAGTCTAATTAACTGGATAAAGTGCGACGTTTCATGACCATTTCGTAGGCTTCGATAATGTCGCCTTCTTTCCAGTCATTGAATTTAGAAACACCGACACCGCACTCGAAACCGGTAGCTACTTCCCGGGCATCTTCCTTCATCCGTTTGAGGGAATCGAGAACTCCCTGATAAACAATTTCCTTGCCGCGACGCACGCGCAGGAAGCGGTTCCGCACCAGTTTACCAGATTGGACATAACAGCCCGCCACGGCCCCACGACCGACGGTGAAGACGGCCCGCACTTCGGCGAAACCGAGGTGTTCTTCCACTTCTTCGGGGTCGAGAAGACCTTCCATCGCCCCTTGAATATCATCGAGAAGCTTGTAGATGATATTGTAATCGCGGATATCGACCCCTTCCCGATCGGCGGATGCGCGCGCACCACTGGCAAGGGTGGTATTAAAGCCCACCACCACCGCACCACTAGCGGCGGCCAGATCCACATCGGTTTCGGTGATTTCCCCCGGAGAGGCGAGGAGAACGCGAATCTGCACTTCGTTTTGGGGTAACTGTTTGAGCGCACCGAGGATGGCCTCGACGGAACCTTGCACATCTGCCTTGAGGATGAGATTAAGTTCCTTGAGTTGTCCTTCTTGAGCTTGGATAGAGAGGGTGCTAAGGCTAACGCGACGGGAGGAGAGGGCCTGTTGTAAACGGGTGTTGCGTCGTTCGATCGCCCGTTGATCAGCGATTGATCGGGCCTCTTTTTCACTTTCATAGACATCGAATTCATCGCCAGCGGCCGGCACATCACTGAGACCGAGGATTTCCACGGCGAAGGAGGGGGTGGCCGCTTCGACTTTTTGACCGCGATCATCGATCATGGCCCGAATTTTGCCGAAAACGGAACCGGCGACGATGCTATCACCGACGCGGAGAGTGCCATTCTGGACGAGCAGGGTAGCCACGGGGCCTTTGGTGCGATCGAGGTTAGCTTCGATGACGGTTCCCTTCGCCAAGCGGTCGGGGTTAGCGACCAATTCCTCCACTTCTGCCACCAAGAGGATCATTTCCAGCAGATTATCGAGATTTTCACCCCGCAGGGCGCTAACGGGAACCATGATCGTCTCACCGCCCCAATCTTCGGCCACCAGTCCCTGTTCGGTCAATTCCTGTTTAATCCGGTCGGGGTTAGCTGAAGGTTTATCGACTTTGTTAATCGCCACCACGATGGGGACTTCGGCAGCCCTGGCGTGACTGATTGCCTCTTTCGTTTGGGGTTGTACGCCGTCATCGGCGGCTACCACCAGCACGGCTATATCGGTGACTCTCGCCCCGCGGGCGCGCATAGCGGTAAAAGCTTCGTGGCCGGGGGTATCCAAAAAGACAATCTGTTCCGGTTTGCCGTTATGTTCCACATCGACGTGGTAAGCACCGATGTGCTGGGTGATGCCGCCGGCTTCCCCTTGGGCGACTTTGGTTTTGCGGATCGAGTCGAGGAGGGTGGTTTTGCCGTGGTCAACGTGACCCATAATGGTGACGACGGGGGGACGACGCTGGAGACTTTGCCAGTCGGAGACATCGATCATCTCCGTGGTTTTGATCGCCGCCGACTGGGTGCTGGGGGTTTCCACGGCGATCTCGAAGTCCCTGGCGATCATTTCGATCGTGTCCACGTCGAGAGTTTGGGTGATATTAACCGCCATCCCTTTAAAAAATAGGGTTCTGATGATCTCGGTTTCGGGGACTTTCATCAATTCCGAGAGGTCGCGCACGGTGAGACTGCCGGTGACGACGATGCTTTCCGGGCGTTTTTCCTCTTGGGGTTCTTGGCGCTCGCTTTTCGGTCCGCCAGTGTGGGCGGTTGGTTTACTGGGCCGCTTAACTTTGACTGCTGTTGAAGTGCCGGGGGTGGCAGCCTTAGCGGTGGGCGGTTTGGGGGGACGAGCGGTGGAGAGGGTAAAACTGGGGGTATTAATTAACCCGGACAGTTCCGATTCTAGATCATCGTCATCTTCAAAGAGCGCTTGGGTGCGGCGTTTGTTTTTGCCGGCAGTTTTGGCGGTTTTGGCCGCTTTTTTTTCTTCCTCTTCTTCTTCTTCCCAGCTAGATTTTTTGGCCATGCGAGGGGGCATGGTGGGTCGTTTGAGTTTTTTGGGCCCGTCTGCTCCGAGCAATCCGGTATCTGTATCGATTTCTGTGCCATCAACACCAGATTTCTTGGTGGTATCGGTTTCCTCCTCGCTGGTAGCCGAGATTTTAGCGGGTAACCCGGGGCGAACCGGGCGCTTCAACTCCACTGTCTCCCGCACTTCTCTAGCTGGTTCCGCCAGTTTCGGGCTTTTTCCGTCGGGTTTGCGGTTGAGGGTCGGTTTTTCTGGTTTAGCCAAGCCTACCCTACGCTCAGGACTAGGGGCGTTTTCGCTCTCGCCGCGCTCGCGTTTTTCTCCCCGGGTCCTGTCGTTACTGCCAGGAGCATTTTTAGATCGGGGTTCTGGCCGGCCCGAGGCAGTTTCAGGGCGTGGTTTCGGGGTTAGGGAAGGTCGATTAGGTGGGGCGATTAAGGTGGGGGCTGCTTCTGACACTAGCGGGGTTTCGGTCGGGGTTTCTTTAACACTGGGGCTATGAGATAGCATCTCTGCTGCAGTGGCGGGAGTTTTTTCGGCCGCCTCGTCGCGCCCTGGGGCAGCAACGAGGGGTTTAACCGGGGGACGGGGGGGACTGATTAAAGTCGGTTTGGCCGAGGAACCGGCTTGACCGGGATAGCTTTCCCCTTCTTCGCCGGTTTCGGGGCGGTTGTGTTTATGCAGGGCTAAAATCTTTTGTTTTTTTTCTTCGGCAGGACTAGCCGATTCTCGCTGACCCGTGCTATTTTTACTGGTACTCGAGGCAAATCCCTTCGCAGCGATTGCTTTGATGCGTTGGGCATCCTCTTCGCTGATCGTGCTACTGTGGCTCTTGTACTCGATGTTCAACTGGTCACAGATGTCCAAAATGTCTTTGTTGTCTAGATTCAATTCTTTTGATAAATCGTAAATTCTGACTTTCGTGTTACTCATCCATTATCCCCCGGCTAAAGTGTTAGTGATCCTATAAGTTGGCTGATTTTTTGATCCTGTCAGGACTGTCCCCTTTCCATGCTAACGATTTTGTGGCTATGATCGTCAATTTTAATCCTGATTTGGACGACCTTGCCAGGCAGTCCCGAGTCGCTCTTGCAAGGATTCATAGAGCGTTTCGGGAATATTGGCTTTTAGGGCGCGTCCGAGACGATTTTTTTGTCGGGCTAGTTGCAGGCAGTTGGGCTGTGGACAGATATAGGCTGATCTTCCCATGCCTTGATCTAATTGTATCTGTCCGGACGGGTGTAGTCGGACAATTCGCCAAAAGGATTCTTTCGGGGCGAAGAGACGGCAGCTAATACAGCGTCGATAATTGACAAAGGTGTTCATTATCGGTCTAAATCCTGCGATTCTGGGTCTGTTTCAGCAGTTTTCACCTCTTGTTCGCCTTTATAGAGGGCTATATCCTTAATATCGATTTTCCAGCCCGTCAGACGGGCGGCTAGACGCACGTTCTGCCCTTCTTTGCCAATCGCTAAACTCAATTGATCCTGTGCCACCAGTACCAGTGCTTGTCTTTCTTCGGCATTAGTGAACAAAACTTGGTCGATACGGGCGGGACTAAGGGCATTGGCGATGTAGGTGGCGGGGTCTGGAGACCAACGAATCACGTCGATTTTTTCGCCCCGCAATTCGTTAACCACGGCTTGAATCCGCGAACCTCTGGCCCCAATACAGGCCCCAACCGGATCCACGTCTCTCTCTAAGGTATCGACGGCGATTTTTGTCCGCGAACCAACGTGACGGGAGGGGGGATTGGCTTCCCGGGCGACAGCAACAATACGCACGATTTCCTCCTCGATTTCGGGAACTTCGTTGGCGAACAAATATACTACCAAACCCGCCGCCGCTCTGGAAACGATTAATTGCGGGCCGCGGTGAGAACCTTCCAGGACTTTTTTGAGCAGCACTTTAAAGGTGGCGTTAGCGCGATAGTTATCGTTGGGTAGCTGTTCCCGTTTGGGTAGTTCTGCTTCCACTTCCGGTTGACCGTAGGTGCTTTGTACCATGACAATAGCGGCCTGTCTTTCAAAACGGACGACCCGGGCCTGTAAAACCGTTCCTTCCAGATCTTGGAACTCCTCTTGAATCAATTTGCGTTGGTTATCCCGCAGTTTTTGCAGTAAAACCTGTTTAGTTTGAATCGCCGCCATGCGACCAAATTCTTTTTGGTCGGGGGTGACATCAAGAACTACTTCATCCCCTAACTGGGCCTCATCGGCCACTTCTTGCACTTCTTTGAGACCGATGTGATGGTCGGGATTGGTCACTTCTTCGACAATAGTTTTAGTAGAAAGGATGCGAAAGCCTTCTTCTTCTACGTCTAATTCCACATCAAAGTTATTGAAATAATCTTCATGGAATTGAGCAGCTTTTTCTAAACTTTGGGCGCGTCGATAACGTTCGTAACCCTTGATAAGTGCTTCACGCAAAGCCTCCTGTACGGCATTTTTGGGCAGATTATGTCGTTGGCTAATTTCTTCGAGCATTATTTTTAAACCAGGCAAATTAACAGTAGCCATAATTATTTTTTCTCCTTACTTTTGAGTGATTAGTTTTTTAGCCATTAGCCTTGTATCAGTTATCAGATGTAAGTTATCAGTTATCAGATGTAAGTTTTAAGTTAATCAGTTAGTTATTTATTTAGGTTCTTCGTTACTTGGTATGGTTCGATAGGGGGGCATAAATCGACTAAATCCTTATCTGGTAAGAGACTTAATTGATTAGTTCGCTCTAGATCAAAAA
>NZ_JASJFE010000947.1:0-5944 GCF_030067735.1 Microcystis sp. M53598_WE2
CGATCACATCCACATCCCCTAAATCCGTCTCTTGATGCCAAATATAGCGGGTAGGTTGCTGAAAAATCCCCTCCGTCACCGTTGCCACATCTCGATCGCAATTCGATCCAGGGAAAACAATAATCCCAAACTTCATAATTTTTAACTTGGTTAATTCATTTTGCAAAAAGCTCTCATCAGATGGGTGTTAGGGTGTTAGGGTATTAGTTGAATTTCCCCATTCTCCCATTTCCCTATCCCCTAATCCCCCATTTCCCTATCCCCTAATCCCTATCCCCTATCTCCTGACAATGCAAATCAAAGCGATAATTTTCAATTACAGGATTAGCCAATAGTTGATCGCACATTTGAGCCAATTGAGCGCGAGCGCTGGTTTCGTCCGCTGCTGTCACGGTAAGCTCAATATACTTACCAATTCGCACCCCAGCCACAGTATCATAACCTAATTGCTTTAATCCCGACTCTACCGCCGTACCCGCCGGATCGAGAACCGAAGGGCGCAGGGTAACATAAATACAGCACTGATAATTTTTTGGCATAGAATTAACTTTGATCGCTGACCTTTTTGATATGAAATCCCAACGCACCCGATCGCAAGAGCGCATTATCCACTTACTCAAAACCTTAAATCGGGCAGTATCCGCTCAAGAATTGTTTGTGGAACTCCGTCAGCGTGACCAAAATATGGGGTTAGCCACTGTTTACCGCGCCCTAGAATCCCTAAAACTACAGGGAGCAGTGCAGGTGAGAACCCTAGCCACAGGAGAATCCCTCTACAGTTCCGTTCAGCAGGATCAACACCATCTTACCTGTATTCATTGCGGTCGGTCTATCGTCTTTAATGAGTGTCCCGTTCACGAATTGGAAGAAAAACTCGAAAAATCACACCAATTCAAGGTTTATTACCACACTCTCGAATTTTTTGGACTTTGCGATCATTGTCAACCCAGTTAAGTAAGCTGTACTACATTGAAACTGCCGATCGGGAAATTTTAGTACAAATGCTCAGACTTTCCACTCCAGTGCCGTCTTACAGAGATTAAACTGTTGTTTGACCTTGGGCTGTTTTCAGAGGGATTAACTCCGGCTGACCGTAGTGATGATGGCTGTTGAGGGGGGATAACAAGGGGAAAAAGGGTTGATGTAAACTAATTAATTGAGCGAGGGTTTTCTTGAGATGGGTACGGGGAACGATCGCATCTACAAACCCGTGTTTTAATAGGTATTCCGATGTTTGGAAACCTTCCGGTAATTTCTCGCGCAAAGTCTGTTCAATTACCCGTTTACCGGCAAAACCGATAGTAGCCTTTGGTTCGGCGATAATAATATCTCCCAACATGGCAAAACTGGCCGTGACTCCTCCCGTGGTGGGATTAGTCAAGACGGGAATATAGAGTAACTTTGCTTCTCGATGCCGGTTAAGGGCACCGGAAATCTTGGCCATCTGCATTAAACTTAACATTCCTTCCTGCATTCTCGCCCCGCCAGAAGCGCAGATAATCACCAGGGGTAAACTTTCATCGGTAGCTTGTTCCGTCAAACGACAGAGTTTTTCTCCCACCACCGATCCCATGCTACCCCCCATAAAACGGAAGTCCATCACCCCTAAAGCTAAGGGTAAACCATCGATCGTCCCCGTTCCCGTCCGGACAGCATCCGTCAGTCCGGTTTTTTCTTGGGTTTCCCGCAGGCGATCGCTATAACTTTTCCGATCGCGAAATTTGAGCGGATCCGTCGGTCGAATCTGTTCATCGAGGCAATTCCAAGTATTAGCATCCACTAACTGGCGAATTCTTTCTTCACTTTCCACCCGATTATGATGACCGCAATCGAGACAAACCAGTTGATTAGCTAATAAATCCTTCGTATAGGCCAAAACGCCGCAATTTGGGCATTTTGTCCATAGACCATCGGCTATTTCTCGTTCCTGTTGTTGTTGAACCTTGGGTTCTGTTTTTTGGCGATTTGCAAACCAATCAAATAGAGACATAGTTTAAAATAAAGACAATTTATAGACTTTCCTCTAGAGGACTTAATAACAAAAGTGCTGTCCAGCGATCCTGGGGACGTACTTGTAGGGCGGCCTGATGACCCTGGCCGCAATAAATACCAAGGCCAATAGCGATAACGCAACTGGGGATGTCGTGAGCTTTGAGCATTTCCTGTAGCCAATCGGCTTACCCTAGACTGGGGGTTGTTCTAATGGTGATCCAAGACACGGAAGACTATTGTATCAAGATTTAATTACAAGATAGCTTTTTTACAACAAAGGGAAAAAAATGGTTTGATAGGCTGAGATGATCTTATCACTCCAAAAGACACTCATCAGAGCGCCGAGGGCAAGAAGCGGGCCGAAGGGTATAGCTTGTCTTTTTGCCATTTTACCCAGAAAAATGCCCGTCATACCGATCGCTGCCCCAATAGCGCAGGCCAGAAAACCGGTGACTAATAATGCTTGCCATCCTAACCAAGCACCGATCATGGCCGCTAATTTGGCATCTCCTCCCCCCATGGCCTGCTGTCTGAGGGCAAAACTTCCCCCCCACCGGATCAGATCAAATAACCAGACTCCTAAAACCGCACTAGCGATCGCTGAAAAGAGATAGATAACACTTTGATTATTTTGCCAACCTAAAAGAGTTTGGAAAACTATCCCTAAAACTAATCCCGATTGGGTGAGGCAGTTGGGAAGCGTCATCGTGTCAAAATCGATCAAAGCTAAAGCTAATAACCAACTTAGCAGAATCCAATAGCCGAGGGTCTGCCAAGAAAAGCTAAAATCTCCTAAAACCAGACAAAATAACAAACCGGTCAAAGTTTCGATCGCTGGATAACGGACAGAAATCGCGGTTCTACACCAGCGACAGCGACCCCCTAGCCATAACCAGCCTAAAACAGGTATATTCTCGCTTTTACCTAACCTATGGTGACATTTCGGACAGTGGGAAGGGGGATAAACTAGAGATATCCCCTTAGGTAATCTATAGATGACCACGTTTAAAAAACTGCCCACCGAGGCACCCAAAGCGAAGACAAAGGCAAAAGTAACTAGATGAAAGAGGGTTTCCATCCTTAAACTGGCAGATAATTGATTAGTTTGTTATCGCCTATTATAGGGGATAAAGATGCCACTATCTCCCCTCTTAAGCATCCAGTAATAAGCTGTTCATAATTTCAATTGCTTGTTGAGACGAGGCAAGAGACCCTCTTGCAAGAGGCAACAGTAAAGGGATTGGAGGAAATTCGGCTGATCATTAAGAATAAGCGGTTTAAATACGTCTTAGCTTAATAATTCAGGCTCATCCCTAAAGGTGAATTTTCTTCTGGGCTTTTTTTTTGATTAATTAGCGGATATCACCCTAGATAATGGGGGTAAAACCTCACTATCAGCCCCAGGGACAACCTGACAAAATTAAATTATCGCAGTCAACGAGGACAAATTAATGAAACCGATTGTTGAATCTTTTTACAACTGGTACAGCAGCAAAATCACTCACCCCCAATATCGTTGGATTATCATTCTGGGAACTATGGTTTATCTGTTTAGCCCCCTCGATATTTCTCCTGACGTTTTCCCGATTATTGGTTGGATCGATGATGGTATTGTCCTCACCCTTTTAACCACGGAATTATCGCGATTAGTTCTTGATTATCGCAATCGCCGTCCGGGGAGAGTAAAGAATCAAACCGAGGTTTCTTCCCCAACCAATGCCGTTGATACCGATGCCGTAGAAGTCAGAAGTTAGAATTCGTAAGTCTCAATTCTGACTTCTGAATTCAGGAGATTGCTGTTATTTATTCTCCCCACTCCCCCACTTCCCCACTTCCCCACTCCCCCACTTCCCCACTCCCCCACTTCCTAATTCCCTAAACTTGAATCAAAGAACTATCGACGGTGGCTAAAAGTGTTTGCACTTCCTCATCGCTGGTTTGGGAAAAATCTTCGTACCAAAGAGAAATTGATCTCAATTCGTAGGGTTTATGTAGGCAAATTACTCGATCAACTAATTTTTCTAATTGATCACAGACTTCCACTGGGGCAATAGGAACAGCAATAATAATAGCAGCGGGATTTCCAGCCTTAAGGGTCAGAATCGCCGCTTTAATCGTTGCTCCCGTAGCGATACCATCATCTACTAGAATAATCGTTTTTCCTGTCACGTCCGGAAAGGGTCGCTCACCTCGATACAAGCGATCACGTCGCTCTAATTCGATCATTTCTTCCTTTGCTACCCGTTCCATCATCGCCTCCGATAGGTGCAAGTCGTCAACGATACTTTCATTGATTACCCGCACACCATTTTGACCGATCGCCCCAAAAGCTAACTCTTTGCGCTCCGGTACACCTAATTTTCGCACTAAACACAGATCTAGCGGTAAATGTAACCTTTGGGCAATTTCAAAGGCGATCGGAACCCCACCCCGGGGCAAAGCCAAAACTAGCACCCCAGCACTATTGGTATATTCTGTCAAGTAACTAGCTAATAGTCTCCCTGCTGATCGCCGATCTTTGAGCAGATAAGTCATAACTCCCTCCTAGGGGCTAATCCCCGTGGGGATCCCTAGTCCCCCCTGACTTTATTCTATATTTCTCCGCTAATCTCTAGCTGAAATGTTAAGAAATTTAGCGAAGGCTTGACATTTTTTCGGCTAACCGAAGTTTTTCTAGGCCAGAGATCGGCTAAAATCTTAGGCGAGAGGGTTTTGTAAAGTTAGGTAACAAACATGAATCAAAGTTTAAGTGATGCGCTAGAGCCGATCGCCGATGCCTTTCGCGGTCTCGGAACTCCCGAACCGATCGTTCATTGGGGACATCCAGTCATGATGGGGATCGTGGTTTTAGTTATGGGTAGTTATACTGCCTATGCCGGTTGGCAAAGCCGTTTAAGCAAAGATGGGGAAGTAGTGGCCAAAAATAGAGCCGATCACCGCAAACTCGCCCCCTGGCTGTTTTTATTTATCGCTCTCGGTTACACCGGCGGTATTTTATCCCTGGTTATGCAGAAACATCCAATCCTCGAAAGCAGCCATTTCTGGACAGGATCGATCGCGATCGGTTTATTAGCTTTCAATGGATTATTGTCCCTCACTGGCTTCGCTGGCGAGAAAAAAGAACTTTTCCGGACTATTCACGCTTATATCGGCAGTATTGCCCTGATTTTACTGCTAGTTCACGGTGTTTTCGGTCTTCAGTTGGGATTATCTCTCTAGTTGGTTTATGGCTTCGGGTGGGCCAATTCCCACCTGGAGATTTTTCACCGCAGAAGACTGTGGCCAAGGGCAATAATTGAAGAAATCATGACTTTAAGCACTATTCTTGGGATTCCGAGTTTAGAATTAACAGGTAATTTACCAAGAAAGTATCGTCACGCAACGAGGAGATAGATATTTTGAAGAAAGTAGAAGCGATTATCCGACCCTTTAAACTTGAAGAGGTGAAAATCGCCCTAGTTAATGCGGGCATTGTCGGGATGACCGTCTCCGAAGTTAGAGGTTTCGGTCGTCAGAAAGGTCAATCGGAACGTTATCGCGGTTCCGAGTATACCGTCGAATTTCTCCAAAAACTCAAGATCGAGATCGTCGTCGAAGATAAGCAAGTCGATATGGTCGTCGATAAGCTGATTTCGGCGGCCCGTACCGGTGAAATCGGAGACGGTAAAATCTTCATCTCCCCCGTGGAACAGATCGTCCGCATCCGTACCGGCGAAAAAGATCTCGAAGCGATTTAACCTCCAAACAAGGGATGATAGTACCCTGCTGTCATCCCCCCTCATTTACCGAAAAATTGGGTTTAAAGCCTCGCCCTTTGAGGGCGACTTGATCTGATGTATGATATTAAGAATAGGGGGCCGGGTAAGCAACCGCTTAAAAAACCCAGTCATCAACCGATGAACGCACCTTGAAAACTAGAGTTATGGGGTTCTCTAGGGGAATGCTCCTATAG
>NZ_JASJFE010001037.1:0-2221 GCF_030067735.1 Microcystis sp. M53598_WE2
CTGACTACTGACTACTGACTACTGACTCCTAACCCTAACAACAATTTTTGATTTTTACAAGAGGTCTATTTTAGTCCAGTTTCCCTCTCTCGCTCCGGAGTGAGAGAATAGTCATACTTAGTTTTTTTGTCCCGATCGAGAGTATTTTCTGAGATAGATCATTGCCGATCTGGGGATAAAAAACCGTAATTTCGCCCGATATAACCTTTTATTTGCCCCTATGACTGTCAAAATCGCTCTTAACCCCAATCAGATTCAAAATCTGGATCTATCATCTTTAGAGACTATTATTCAAGATTATCGGTCCCGATCAGCGATCGCCGAACTAGAACAAGCTCTACAATTAGAGATAGATTATCCTCGCGCGGAGGGTGATATGCGGGAATTATCGGAGATAGCGGAAGTTAGGCTGTGGTTTCTGCGTTTAGATGCGGTTTATCCCTGGCTAATCTTTATTCTTGACCCAAAACAGGGAGAAATCGCCCGTTATGCTGCTATGTTGGTCCCCCATCAATTCCATCGCGGGGAAGGAATTCAATATAATCCCGAAGCTTTAGAGATTTTTGTGATGCAAAAACTCTTTATTTTGTCTGATTGGCTGAAAAGCCAGCAAATTCCCGCTTTATCTCGCTTAAAATTTTTCGCTCAACAGTTTGGTTACGATATCGACGAGGAATTTCTCTCTAGTCTCTAAAAGCCTCCCGCGCCGACTAGATAAGGTATGTTTAATATATGACAAGCTACTGTCTCACCCAATTTAGCGCCACCAATACCCCTATCAGAGAATCATGGATACAAAATCCTTTAAACGTACCCTACAGCAATCGGATAACTATAACCGCAAGGGATTCGGTCATAAAGAGGAAGTAATGGATGCCATGACCAATGAGTATCAAAGCGACCTGATCCAAGAAATTCGTGAAAATAATTATCGTTTAGAACGGGGTGACGTGACGATCTATCTCGCTCAAGCTTTTGGTTTTTGTTGGGGGGTAGAACGCGCTGTTGCCATGGCCTACGAAACTCGTCAACATTTTCCCCTGGAACGTATCTGGATTACTAACGAAATTATTCACAATCCCTCGGTTAATCAGCGTCTGCGCTCCATGGCCGTGGGTTTTATTCCGGTCGAAAATGGCCAAAAAGACTTTACTGTGGTGGAATCGGGGGATGTGGTGATTTTACCTGCTTTTGGGGCCAGTGTCTCGGAAATGCAAATACTTAACGATAAGGGTTGCATGATTGTGGACACCACTTGTCCCTGGGTTTCTAAGGTGTGGAATTCCGTGGAAAAGCACAAAAAAAGCGACCACACTTCGATTATTCACGGGAAATATAATCACGAAGAAACGATCGCCACTAGCTCTTTTGCTGGCACTTATCTGATCGTTTTAAATTTGGCTCAAGCTAATTATGTCGCTAATTATATTCTCCACGGTGGCGATAAAAATGAGTTCTTAGAGAAGTTTAAAAATGCCCATTCCCAGGGTTTCGATCCCGATCGCGATCTAGATTATATCGGTATTGCCAATCAAACCACGATGCTGAAAAGTGAAACGGAGGAAATTGGCAAACTCTTCGAGCATACTATGTTGAGAAAGTACGGACCGATCGATTTTAAAGATCATTTCATGAGTTTTAATACCATCTGTGATGCCACTCAAGAGCGTCAAGATGCCATGTTTGAACTGGTGAAAGAACCGCTTTCTTTAATGGTGGTAATTGGCGGTTATAATTCCTCTAATACCACTCACCTACAGGAAATAGCGATCGAGCGTGCCATTCCCTCCTATCATATCGATAGTGCCGAGTGCATTCTCCCCGGCAATCGCATCGAACATAAACCTTTAGGGGACGATTTAATTATCACCGATAACTGGTTAAATGAGGGAAAAATTGTCGTCGGAGTGACTTCTGGCGCTTCCACTCCTGATAAGGTGGTAGAAGAGGTGATCGAGAAAATTTTTGCGTTCAAATCTTCTTTAGTCTCTCCGTAATTAGCCTAGGTGTGTTAGCCTTTAGCAATAGCTGCATCTCATAGCAAAAATAGGAGATGCAGCTGATATTTTTCTCAGTGGGATTGCTCAGAAACTAACTACCGCAATCTTGACATTGACGTTAGAACCGTTGGATTCTTCTCGTTGAGTGTATCTCATATTTGCAGAAATACCGACAATCAGCAATTATCAGCTTCTGAAGGCAAGAGGCAAAAGACAGAATC
>NZ_JASJFE010000953.1:0-1365 GCF_030067735.1 Microcystis sp. M53598_WE2
AAGCCTACAATGGTGTGGCGATTTTTAGCCGAAAACCCCTGGACGATATCACTATGGGATTTAGTCCAATTATCGGCGAAAATTTAACGGGAGAACTAGACGAACAGAAACGTTTAATTACTGGAGTAATCGGCGATATTCGGATTATTAATCTCTACGTTCCTAATGGTTCTTCCCTAGATAGTGACAAGTATATTTATAAGCTTAAATGGTTAGAAACTCTCAGGAAATATCTAGATAAAATAATTAATTCTCAACCAGAAGAATTATGTATCTGTGGGGATTTTAATATTGCCTTAGAAGATAAAGATATTTATGATCCCAAAGGCAAAGAAAATCATATTATGTCTTCAGCTAAAGAAAGAGAAGCTTTAGAAAAGGTGTTAGAAATTGGTTTACAAGATGCCTTTAGAAAATTCACCTCGGCAGCAGGACATTATAGTTGGTGGGATTATCGCAGCGGTGGTTTTGCTCGTAACCGAGGTTGGCGAATCGATCATCTTTATTTAACTCCTCAGCTATACGAAAAAGCCGTTAATTGTCTGATCGATCGAGAACCCAGAAAACAAGAAAAACCTAGTGATCATACCCCTGTTATTCTGGAAATATCAAGCAAAAATAGCTAAAGGATCAACCTAGACTTTGCACAGCCAGAATTTTGCTCTCTTAGCTTCCCTAACCAGGGACTTTCACCTTGAGGATTTATTCGGTAACGAGAAAATGCTATGATTCGGGTTGAATTTACCAAGTTTATTAAATTATGCGTTCTCCCCAATTAATTGTTCTATTGCTCGGTTTATCCCTTCTCCCCAGCATCTCCCCTCCTTTTGTCCATGCTAATCCCTCGATAGTGCCAGTGAAACAATCGAGTAATCGCGATGGGGGACAAACAATCAAGGAAGCGGAAATTAAAGCAATGATTCAAGACATTGAAACCGCTATTAAAGATAAAAATATCGCCCTAATCCTCAAACACTATGCCCCGTTTATTTCCTCGCAATTGACCATTAAAACCGATGCTAGTACCGAAATTTTTGAGTTAGATGGTATCACGGAACATAAGATATTTTTAGAGGAATCCTACAAAAACATTAAAAGTATAGAGGTTCTTTCTGAGAATTGGGATGTGGATATTCTTGCTAATGACGAGATGGCCATAATAACTCGCGAGCGGGTAGTCAATATTACCAACACCGAGGGTGATAACTATATAGTTGCATCGGCAGCGGTGGCTAAAGTCGCTCCCATCGACGGCAAATTGAGGATATTTTCCATTCAAGAAACCGCCGAAGTGGGACGCAGACCAAAAAAATAATCAACCTCTCCGGTTGGGACTAGACCAACCCGACTCCCGCCGTCTTCTTC
>NZ_JASJFE010000895.1:0-3027 GCF_030067735.1 Microcystis sp. M53598_WE2
GAATCAACCCTACCTTGAATCAACCCTACCTTGAATCAACCCTACCTTGAATCAACCCTACCTTGAATCAACCCTAGGGGTTTGGGGGGTTCTACCCCCCAAAAACTTGGCTTGAGTGATAAAATCAGAAATAATGCCCAACTCTTAACGCCAAATAGACTAATCTTGAAATTGTCTAGCATGAAATTGAGCGTAACGACCATTAAGATTTAATAACTCCTCGTGATTACCCACCTCGATAATTTCACCCTTTTCTAAGACTAAAATACGGTTAGCTTTTCTGACAGTTGCTAATCGGTGAGCAATAACAAATACTGTGCGCTCCGTCATAATTCTTTCTAAAGCTTCCTGCACTAAAGCTTCCGATTCCGAATCGAGCGCGGAAGTCGCTTCATCTAAGATTAAAATTCTCGGATTAGATAAAACCGCTCGTGCGATGGCGATTCTTTGTCTTTGTCCACCCGATAAATTAACACCCCTTTCTCCCACATAGGTATAGTAACCCTGAGAAAGTTCACCGATAAATTGATGAGCATTAGCAATTTTTGCCGCTTTTTCCACCTCTTGCAGATTAAAATCTCCCTGGCCAAAAGCGATATTTTGGGCTATAGTGCCAGAAAAGAGAATATTTTCCTGCAAAACTACGCCAATTTGTCGCCGGAGACTTTTTAAAGTCACATCACGAATATCCACCCCATCGATTAAAATCTTGCCAGAAGTGGGGTCATAAAAACGCAATAAAAGATTAACTAAAGTGGTTTTTCCCGCTCCCGATGCTCCCACTAAAGCAATCATTTCGCCAGCGTGTGCAGTAAAATTAATATTTTTTAAAACCTGTCTGTCCTCATTGTAAGAAAAATTTACTTGACAATATTCAACTTCTTTGCTGTGGGGTTGCAGATTGATCGCATTCGGTTTTTCGGTAATTGTTGGCAAAATAGCTAACAATTCAAAAATCCGATCCATGGAGGCTTGCCCCTGTTTAAATTGATTATAATTACTGGTAATATGGGCGATGGGATCGATTAACATTGCCACCGCTGCCACATAACTAACAAAGTCAATTCCAGTTAAATTCTTTTGGGAAATTTGCCAACCAGCGAGAAAGAATAAAAAGATGACACCGAGAGCTTGTAAGAATCCCACCACGACGTATTGTAAAGCTTTGGTGGATTCTGATAGGTATTGAGCGCGGCGATTTTCCTCCGCTTCTTGGGCAAAAAGCTCGGTTTGATAATCTTCAGCAGCGAAAGCTTGCACCACACGAATACCGCCAAAAACTTCGGTTAATAACGAAGAAAGATTAGATATTTTCGCTTGGGCGCGACGAGCATATTGTAATAATTTTTCACCAAAAAATCCCACCAAAACTCCCAACAAAGGAGCGATAATAATGACAGCGATCGTCAATTGCCAGTTAACAATAAACATATAGGCAAAGACGACAATTAACTGTAAGGCTGAGGGGATAAAATCATGGAAAAATTTGTTAATTACTTCCCCAATGCGATCAATATCTTCCGTTAAACGATAGGATAAATCACCAGTTTTCGCCGTTTCAAAGTAATTTAAACCGAGGGTTTGCAGGTGAGCATAAACTTTTTTTCTTAATTCTAGGGCAATTTTTAAAGAAGCTTTTGCCATCAGGGAATCTTGCCCATACTGAGACATTCCCCGCAGTAAAAAAACCACTGCCCCCACCCCCGAAAGTGTCGCCAATGCTTGCACATTTCCCTCGCCGATATATCTGGCCATTTGTCCGGCTAACCAAGCTAAAATCGGCCAAAATACCGTAAATCCGATCGTACAGATAAACGCCAAAATAATTGTTTGGGTTTGGGGACGGAGATAGGGAATGAGGTTCCAATAACTAGAGCGAGATTTCAAAATAATTTAGCGCCTTTAAATATAAGTATTCCTGCAAAATTAATTTGCTAGTCGAGACAGTTATCAGTTATCAGTTATCAGAACGTAGGTTGGGTTGAAGCATGAAACCCAACACACCCATGGATTACGCTACCGCTAACCCATCCTACAAATAATTGTGCCTCCCTACTTACTGTTTACTGATTACTGATTACTGTTTAGACACTCTTGCACTTTAACCAGAGGTTTACTCAGAGGTATAATTAACTTTGCTTAGGTACTGAAGAAAAGGAGATTGACTAACAAATTTGCTTAAGGGGTTAATCAGGATGTAGAGACGTTTGTAGTCCACGTCCCTACGATGTTTTCCAACAATACAAAGTTATGCTGCGATTAAACCGCCACAGCTTGATGAATGTAGCCTAATTCCGTCAATTTGTTCCAGACTTTGGCGACACTTTCCTCTAAAGTCTCTAAATCGGTGCGGCATTCCACTTCCGGGTTAAAAGGTGGTTCATAGGGATCATCAATTCCCGTAAAAGACTTGATTTCGCCAGCACGCGCTCTTTTATATAATCCTTTCACATCGCGATCCTCACAGACGCTTAAGGGAGCATTCACGAAAACTTCGACAAAACTGCCAATTTTTTGCCGTACTTCCTCGCGAATCTCACGATAGGGAGAAATAGCCGAAACTAGGACAATCACACCGTGACGGGTGAGCAAATTAGACACAAAACCAATGCGACGGATATTTTCATCGCGATCCTCTTTACTAAATCCTAAACCTTTGGTGAGGTTCGTCCGTACTATATCGCCATCGAGAACTTCAATTGAATAACCTTCAGCGATTAATTTTGCCTGTAATGCCTCGGTAATCGTGCTTTTCCCCGCACCGCTCAATCCCGTTAACCAAACCGTCACGCCGCGCTGTTTCATAGCAACCATTAATAATACTTAAATCCTGTTTAGCGTACCATATCTCAGGGATCAGTGATCAGGAGATAGGAGATAGGAGTCAGGAGATAGGAGTCAGGAGCCGGTCGTCAGGAGATAGGAGATAGGAGATTATTTTATTTATTCTCCCCACACCCCACCTCCCCATTCCCCCTCCCCACACCCCACCTCCCCACTTCCCACTTCCCCACTTCCCCACACCCC
>NZ_JASJFE010000215.1:0-1507 GCF_030067735.1 Microcystis sp. M53598_WE2
AGCGTAAGTGGGTGGGTGGAATAAATATAAGATGAACGTAGGTTGGGTTGAAGCATGAAACCCAACGCCTGCATGGGTTACGCTACCGCTAACCCATCCTACAAATAATTGTGCCTCCCTACTTATAGTGGGAGATTGGCAGCCCCACCGATACGCTTGGAAGCTGCCAAATGTCAGGGCGATCAAAGCAAATCCTTACCTTGACAAGCAAAAGCTATTCACGGCGGAGATCGAAACCATGACTAGGCAGCATACACAGCAATGAAGAAAACATTGCCCTTGATTTTTCAGTAATTGACAGGCGGCTTTGAAGTTAACCTAAGCGCATTAAGGGCAGAAGTCACCCTCAAGGCGATCGATTCTGCCAAAACCCGCCAGGATTTAATCCTCATAAATGCGGCACTCTAAGGCATCGGGATTAGCCTCGCAGTAGGACTGGAGTGAGTTATTCCCCTGTTTTTTGGCCCGTTGATGGGAGGCTTCCGCCTGGAGTTCCTCAACCACATCCCAGGCGGCAGCGCAATCGGGAGAGGTTTCACCCTTGGCCGCACAAATTGTCCGCGCGTCTTCCCGGGCTGCTTCAATTTCATCTTCAATGAACAACCGCTTTGGCTTTTCGACAAAATCGCTCTTGAAGAGAATATCACTGACAGAAATAATGCCCAGCAAAGTTTTGCCCTGAATCACGGGGGCGCGGCGAATGCGGGTTTGAGCAAATAACCGAGCCACATATTCCACCCCCAGTTCGGGATTGACGACCACACAGGGCTTGGCCATAATTTCATAGACCCGCATAGTTTTAGGATCGTGGCCAAAGGCCGCCACTTTGTAAACGATGTCGGTTTCAGTGACAATTCCATAAGGGTCCTGTTCATGGCGCGGTTCGACAATCAATCCCCGCAGTTGTTTTTCTTTCATCAATTTCACGGCATCGGCAACCGTTGCCGAACCACGAATGGTGACAACGTTTTGGGTCATAATTTCTTGAGCTTGCAGCATAGGAGTTGGATGGTGTTGTTAAATTAAAGAACTGGTATAAATGCAAAAGTTGACTAGGGTTGTCCCGATAGCAATTTCCTAGACTCTTGTGGGCTGAGTGCCACTGTCAACAGAGATGACCAGGGCCAATGGGCGCTCGCTGATTTTGGCTGGGACGGGGTAGCGGCGGCTGTGTTCCCCTGAATGCCTGGAGCATAGGCCTCCAGCACAGCGCCGTTTTGCCAACACATGGCGATGAAATAATCACACACTGGGCATTCCGTCTGAGCAACCTGCCGGGCCGGACACTTATATCCTGCGGGTAGGCGATCGCTCAAGAGCCTTTGAGCTACGCTGCCACAGTTGGGACATCGAATTTCTATCAGCTTGTTCATCGGAAATTTTGGGTCTGAAACCCCGCCGTTCTACGGCGGCTTTACGTTAGAATTAAAAGGCCAGTCTCGAAAACCAAGTGGACGGCGCAGCACCTTGAAAACTCGGCTTAGGGGGTTCCGACCAGAAAAGCTTG
>NZ_JASJFE010000358.1:0-2092 GCF_030067735.1 Microcystis sp. M53598_WE2
AAAAACGGCAAAAATAAGAATTAAATTGCATAAAATCTGTAAATAGACCATTTAACTGATTATTATTGATTCTTAATTATCCTGACTACTGACTACTGGCTACTGACTCCTAACCCTAACAACAATTTTTGATTTTTACAAGAGGTCTAATATGTTTGAAAATAGCTCTAGGGAAGTTAATGTTCTCCCCATGGACGAACATAATCAAAAATTAGTTAATTATGTTCATCCTGCCGATTGGGTCAATCCACAACCCCAAGATTGTTATGATTTAGTCGTCATTGGTGCGGGTACTGCGGGTTTAGTCGTAGCGGCGGGAGCGGCGGGTTTAGATATAGGTTTAAAAGTGGCTTTAGTGGAAAAACACCTCATGGGGGGAGATTGCCTCAATTTCGGTTGTGTTCCTTCTAAATGTCTGATTCGTTCCTCTAGAATTATCGGGGAAATTGAGAAAGCCAAAAAATTAGGAATTAATATTGGGGATACTAGGGTAGATTTTGCCAGAGTCATGACCAGAATGCGGCAAATTCGCGCCGATATTAGCCCTAATGATTCGGTGCAACGTTTCCAAAAACTAGGTATCGATGTCTTCTTGGGTAGCGCTCGTTTTTTAGGACAAAATGCTGTGGAAGTGACCGGAAAAACCCTCGATTATAAAAAAGCTGTCATTGCCACTGGTGCTGGGGCCTTTCATCCCGATATCCCCGGACTAAAAGAGGCGGGATTTTATACCAATGAAACAATTTTTTCCCTCACAGAATTACCTCCTCGATTAGCTGTTATCGGTGGCGGGCCGATTGGTTGTGAATTAGCCCAAGCTTTTCAACGGTTAGGCGCGCAGGTGATTTTATTTCATAATCATTCCCATCTTTTGAATAAAGAAGACCGAGAAGCGGCCGAAATTATTGAGAATACTTTGCTGCGGGAAGGAATGCAATTGATTCTCTGCTGCCAAATTGAACGGGTGACAACAAATGAGCGGGGTAAAACCATTGAATATACAAGCAACGGTCAAGGAGCAACTATCACCGTTGACGAGATTTTAGTCGGTGCTGGCCGGGAGCCTAATGTGTCAGGATTAAATTTAGAAGCGGTAGCCGTGGAATACGATACTCGTCGGGGAGTCAAAGTTAATGATTATCTGCAAACTACTAACCCGAAAATTTATGCGGCCGGTGATATCTGTATGGATTGGAAATTTACCCATGCCGCCGATGCGGCCGCCCGTATTGTGATTAAAAATACCCTCTTTTCTCCCTTCGGTTTCGGACGCTATAAGCTCAGTAATTTAGTTATGCCTTGGGTCACTTATACCGACCCAGAAATCGCCCATGTGGGCATGGATGAAACCCAAGCACAAGCCCGGGGATTGGCCACTAATACTATTAAAATTCCTTTGAGTATAGTCGATCGAGCTATCGCTGATGGGGAAACAGCAGGTTTTTTAAAAATTATTCACAAACAAGGTTCCGACCAAATTTTAGGAGCCACTATCGTCGCCACCCACGCCGGGGAGATGATTTCCGAAATTACCACCGCTATGGTTGCTAAAATCGGACTGAGTAAACTGTCTATGGTTATTCATCCCTATCCCACCCAAGCGGAAGCGATTAAAAAGGCCGCCGATGCCTATCGTCGAACTCTCTTGACTCCTAATAGTCAAAAATTCTTGGAATTGTTGGCTAAATTATCGGGTTAAAATCAATGATTGCCACCGGAGAACTGCGGCAGAACTTTGAACAATTCTGGCGGGAAGCTGCCGCGCAGTTGGGAAACGCCCAATCCCTCACCGAACGGGGGTCGGGGAAATGGCAGGAGTACCAGTTGGAGAAATACCAACCCCTGACGTAGCTCTGCCCTTTTTAGAATACAAGTAAACGGTGAAAACCTTCTTGCTCAAAATGGCGATCGGTGGTTAATGCTTCATTAATATTGAACTGACGCATCAATAAAAAGCTAACTGCATCACACAAGGAATAAGTAGACCTCTTGCATAATTTTTTTATGGTACAATATAAGGTTTTGCTTTTTTCTCAATTCTTAGATTGAAGTGGAAAAAAGAATAAAATGTGATCTTAGGTCAGGAAATCAT
>NZ_JASJFE010000207.1:0-1188 GCF_030067735.1 Microcystis sp. M53598_WE2
CCGCTCATGTTACGCTACCGCTAACCCATCCTACAAATAATTGTGCCTCCCTACTTACTGCTTACTGTTTACTGTTCACTGAAAAACCCCATCTCCCCATTCTAGTTATCTCTAGCTAACTTTTACAGCAATTAGTTTAAAGATAAACTAAAATAGTAATACAATTAAACTAAAAATAAAATTAGCGTGGCATAATGAGCGAAACTAAAGTAATTAATCGAGAAAGTTTACTGGTCAATCTCCGGCAACAACTGCGAGCCGGACAACAGGAATTAGCCGATTGGCAAGGGGGAAAAATGGCCATTTCTGCGGTGCCGGGGGCAGGAAAATCCCACAGTTTGGCCGTAGCTGCCGCCATGGTTATTGCTCGTGAGCAACTGCACGCTAAAAAACAGTTAATTATTGTCACCTACACCCGCTCGGCTGCCGCTAGTATTAAAGCTAAAATTAAACAACGCTTGCAAGATTTACAACTTTCGGCCCAAGGTTTCAGCGTCCAAACTCTGCACGGACTCGCCCTACAATTGGCCCGTCGTTACCCGGAATTATCGGGATTAGACCTCGAATCTTCTACCTTAGTTATTCCGACTCCTAGCCACAGAATTATTAGAAACTCGGTGGAAAAATGGCTAATTACTGATCCAATTCGTTATCAAAAGTTATTAGAAGGAGTGGAATTTGATGGGGAAGAAACCGAAAGATTACGCCGTCAATCGGTGCTGAGAACCGAAATTTTACCTAGTCTTGCCTATACGGCCATTCATGAGCTAAAAAGTTCGGGATTATCACCGCAGCAAGTCTGGGAATTAAGCCACTATACCGACGATAATTATCAAATTCTCGCTATTGCTAGTGGTTTGTACCAACAGTATGAAATCCTGATGCGTCAGAAAAACTATATAGATTATGATGACATGATTTTAGGAGCCTTGCGAGTATTAGAGGAAGAAAAAATTCGCCGACAATGGCAAAAATCTGTCTTTGGAGTCTTTGAAGATGAGGCACAGGATTCTAGTCCTCTTCAAGAAAAACTAATTACTATTTTAGCAAAAAATAATGACGGAGAAATACCTAATTTAATTCGCGTCGGCGATCCCAATCAAGCCATTAATTCTACCTTTACCCCCGCCGATCCTGTTTACTTTAATTGGTTTTGTGAAAGTTGTCAAAGCGAAGGCAATTTATCCA
>NZ_JASJFE010000086.1:0-2404 GCF_030067735.1 Microcystis sp. M53598_WE2
AAACGATATTAGATAATAGTACCACGCCTAAAGCTGTCCCGATTACCAGGGCTGCTAAAATGCCAAAAGATACTATTTGAACGCCCTCGGCTAAATTCACAGTAGTTTCATCTCCTTTTATGTTTGAGAGTTATTAATTATGAGTTATCAGTCAGGGATTAGGTGATGGAGTGGTCACTGCGTGCGCGTTGCGGGGGGGATTGGGGAGAAAAAGCTATCTCGGAGTCTCCTAACTGCTAATTAATCGGTAATTTCTTCCGGACGTTTACCGGCGCGTTGACTACCGGCGGGTAAATCGTGGGGTTCGATGACACCTTTAGGCAGATAACCTAATTCCCTCAGAGGTGTTACCATCGGGTCTTGGGTGACTTTGTAGGGTAAACGGCCTAGGGCGACGTTATCATAGTTTAATTCATGACGATCATAGGTCGCTAGTTCGTATTCTTCGGTCATCGATAGGCAATTAGTCGGACAGTATTCCACACAATTGCCACAGAAAATACAGACCCCAAAATCGATACTGTAGTGTTTGAGTTCTTTCTTTTTAATTTCCTTGTTAAAAGTCCAATCCACTACTGGTAAATTAATCGGACAAACTCGCACACAGACTTCACAAGCGATACATTTATCGAACTCAAAGTGAATTCTACCCCGATAACGTTCCGAGGGAATTAACTTTTCGTAGGGATATTGGACGGTAATCGGACGACGACGCATATGATCAAAGGTAACGGATAAACCTTCGCCGATGTATTTCGCCGCTTGAATGCTACCTTTGGCGTAATCGCTGACTTGTTTGAGAATGTTAAACATGATGGTCAGAGGGGTAGTAGGTTAACAGGGCAAAAACGGGAATTAACCGCCAAAAGCAAAGGGAAAAGCTAGTTTTAGGGCGGCGGTAAGTAGTAAGTTAACTAAAGATACCGGTAAGAGGAATTTCCAGCCTAAATCGAGTAATTGGTCAATGCGAACCCGGGGTACGGTCCAACGCAAGAGAATAGCGATGAAGATGAGAAAATAGGCTTTTAATACTGTCATCGTAATCCCTAGGGAAGCGGTGATAATTTGTAGCCAAGGATTGGTTTCACTAACTCCCAACCAGCCGGCCAAAGCATTGACGGGGATAGGAAATTCCCAACCGCCAAGATAGAGGACGGCGAAAACTAGGGCCGACAGCACGAGGTTAACGTAGGAACCCACATAAAAGAGAGCGAATTTCATCCCCGCGTATTCGGTTTGATAACCGGCGACTAATTCCTCCTCCGCTTCCGGTAAATCGAAAGGCAGACGTTCACACTCAGCTAAAGCGGCAATCCAGAAAATCAGAAAACCCACCGGTTGGCGCCAGATATTCCAGCCTAAAATGCCATAACCGGATTGTTGTTCGACAATATCAATGGTACTGAGACTATTAGACATCATCGCGATCGCTAATACCGATAAAGCCAAAGGAATTTCATAACTAATCGATTGCGCCGCCGCCCGCAGGCCTCCCAGCAAGGAATACTTATTATTCGAGGCATAACCCGCCATTAATAAACCAATGGGGGCAATACTGGACAAGGAAATCCATAAAAAGATACCTACGTTTAGGTCAGTAATCACCAGATTTTGACCGAAGGGGACGATGAGGTAGGAGACAAACACCGGCATCACCACCAAAATCGGCCCGAAGAGGAATAACCAAGGGTCAGCCTTAGCGGGGACGACATCTTCTTTAAAGACTAATTTCAGACCGTCGGCGACCGGTTGTAAAACGCCCAAGGGGCCTGCGTATTCCGGCCCGATACGCTGTTGGACGGCGGCGGAAATTTTCCTTTCTAACCAGACGCAGACTAAAACCCCCACCGTGGCGGCTATAATCATCAGGAACATGGGTAAAGGCATCCAAATCGCTTTAGCCAGTCCTCCACTTAATCCCAGGTCTGTTAGGGATTTAATGAAACTTTCTTGTAAATCTATGCCTTGATTCATATTTGGCGATCGCTGTACTGTCGATAGTTCGGCATGGTCTGAAGATTTTTAAGCAAATCTTATAGCCTAGTATACAGTTAGTCGGTCTGAGGGTTATCAGAAAGTGATAAAGGCTTCAATTCTTAGAGCCAAAGAGAGTCAAGGCATCTTGAGTCCCCCGCCGAGAATAGGTATTAGTCAATAGTTAGACTCTGAATCTATCAATGTTCTCATCTGTTTCTTAGCGCCGACAACCTCAGTTAGTTACCAATTATTCACAGGAAAAAAATCTAGATAACTTACCGTTTAGGCAGTTAAAGCAGCTCTCCAGTCCCTTGTGCGATAAGTTTTACCGACTGTTAAAACCCAGTTATCGAGCGTTTCTGGCCACTCCCCGCTATTTAGGGTAGGCTGAAAAAATCTAAAAACCTTGTTGGGTAAGACTTTTAGA
>NZ_JASJFE010001089.1:0-3669 GCF_030067735.1 Microcystis sp. M53598_WE2
AATCCCTACGGTATTTTTTCACTAGCCGCGCTATTTCCTCCGCTTCGGTTCCCATCCAAAACTCCCCCGAAGGAATATAGAGCATTTTTAAGCTGGGGGGATTTTCTTCAAAGTAGAAGGCTCTCACGGGTTCTTTAGCGGTAATTTGTCCCCTCTCATCCACAAAAACGGTTTCAGACTTAAACAGGGTTAGGTTAAATTTCTCGGTGATGATTTCTTCTTCTGTGTTATCCAAGACTTCCCTAAACTGGACTGGCATTGTCTCGACGGTTATTTCTTCGCTTGCCAAAATTTTAAGCTGCTCAGGGGTTAAACGAAGGCGCTGATACAGTTCCCCATCTTCTACGCTGAAATCCTTAAGTCTATGCTTGAGCAGTTGAAACAATATTTCCTCTCCTCGCGTAAGCTCTTTTACCTTAGCTATGGTTACGGTTTTATATTTCCTCAGCCACTTTTCCTCAACCGGTAGGGGTGGAGGTGAGTCAACCATAGATTGCAGCTTTTGGCTAATTTCTTGGTACTTTGCTTCCCCTAGCTTTTGGAAAACCTTAGCAGATACCTTGGCAAAGGCGCGAACTAGATTAGCTGCTTCTTTGCCTAGGAGAACTTGGGGATTGGTAAGAATAAGACCAAAAAAGGTGGTGGTACTCAGGTTAAGTTTTTGGGCGATGTATTCCGAGAGGACAAAAATTACCTCTAAGGCGCGGCTATTCCCTAGTTCAGTGAGCAGAAGCTCTCTCACTTCATCATCAAATTCAAAATCTAGGCTGTTGGGGGGAGTATGAAAGTTAAATTTACCTCCTTTGTCCCACTTCACTGGTTCCCCTCCTAGATAGACTTTGAGAAAACCGCTAAGGATGACTTCTGCTATGTTTAGGGGGTTAGAGGCGCTTAAAAGTTGGCTTTGGATAAGACGGATGATGGGAAGATTTACCGGGGCTGCGGCTAATTTTTTCAGTAACTCCCAAGCTAGAGGTGAGGCGGTACTGGCGAATAGTTCTAGAGCTTGCTTCCCAGACATCTCCGGAGAAATAGTTGCGGGTATTTCTCTGTTTTGGGGAGATTTTTCTAGTAGTACCCCCGCACAGGTGGCGTTGCTGTCACCACTGACAACGAGCGCCCAAGCTTTTAAGGATGAAGGGGTTAGGGAGATGGTGGGTAGGGGAAAGTAGGTTTTTTGGATTGTTTCTCTGAGAATATGTTGATTTTCCTCTTCCTTCTCAATTTGTAGCAGCAGGGGGATAGAGGTAAATCTCCAGTTTTGTGAAGGTTTCCGGGGGGTTTGGTTGACTAGGGAGACGAACCAACCTCGACTAAGGGCGGTTCTTTCCCACATTGCTTCCGGGAAGGGAGAAAGCAGGGTGACGATTTGGTGTTTTCCCCAGTCCTGAAGAGCTTGGTTATAGCGTCCTTGATACCAGTCTGGGGAAGTACAATCACTGTAGAAGAGGATAAGTCTTTCGCCGCGAGGATGGATGAGATCTTTTGGGTGAATTGAGCAAGTATCGTTAGAGTAGGTACGGATGGCTAAATTTTGCCTGTCTTCGTCCCATCCGATGCGGTAGAGTTTGACATCCCGAAAGGCCCCGATTTGTTCTAGCCAATCGCGGATTTCCCCGGCCATTTCTTTCCAAAAGACCATGGAGGCCCATTCTTCAATCAGTAAAACTACCTCTAGGGAACGGACTTTTTGGGCTTGGTAAACGGGTATTAGGGCTAAACCGCCATCTTTCTTGCCGATGCTATACTCGGCCGATTTCTGTACGGTGCTGTTTAGGTTTATTTGTCTTTGGGTGGCTGAGTCTATCTTTTGGATGAGGGGACGCACTGCCCGCCCTAATTTTAGGGTTTCTCGCCAGAATTTGGCACTGGGGAGGCTAATGGGTAGGGTGTCTGCGCCTATCTTCTCAGGCTGTTTTTGTGCCTCTGTCTCCCGTATTAAGGGAACTTCATCGGATGGGGCTGGTGACTCTTGGGTTTTGTTTTTACTCTCCTGGGAGGGGTTTTTAGCGGTCGGGGTTTCTTTCTTTTCTTCCCTAGGCTCTGGACGGGGTTGGGGTTTTCCTTCTTCTTCTTGGGTGAGAACATACCACCATAAACTATCAGCTATCTGGTAACTGTCTAGGTCCCATCCCCTGCCCTTGACAAAGGTGATAAATTTATCAATCAGTTCTGGTGTGGGAAGGGTTTGGGTCATGTATTGCCTGTGTCGGTGAGATAGGTAAATAGTAGGTCGGTAAGGGACTTTAATTCTGCACCCGTGGGTTTATTTTCGCCCATGCTCATAAAGACGGCGTTTAAAAGCTGGTCTGTTGCTAGTTGCCCTTTTTCTCGTTTTTTAACATATTCTGCGATCGCGTCTTCTATTTTTTTACTTTCGGGACTGGCTTCTTTATAATTAAAATGGCTTTTTACTATCTTTTTTAGTTCCTCTGGGTTGGGTTCGGGGATTTCTAAGAGCAGACATCTACGTTTAAAGGGTAGGGGAAAATCCCTCTCGTCGTTGCTCGTCATAATCACTATGGGGAACTGTTGGCAGCTTACCTTACCTTGGGGGATGGATTCCGATTGACCGTCATGGGTTTGTACTGGTATTGGTTCGTTTTCGGTATCTTTAGCGAGTCGGGAAAGTTCGGTGATTTCAAATTTTCCCTCTTCAAAAAGGTTTAAGAGGTCGTTGGGTAAGTCGATGTCACTTTTATCTATCTCATCGATAAGCAGTACCCGGGGATAATTTCTCGGACAGAGGGCTGTCCCCAAGGGACCCAAGCGGATATACTGCCCTATGTCTTTTTTTTCTTCTAATTGGTAATCTTGCAAACGTGCGATCGCGTCGTAGTAGTATAATCCCTCTTGTAGGGTGGTGCGGGTATTAATTGGCCAGACTAATACTTCTCCTAAGTCTAATTCGTAGGCGATTGCGTAGGCTAGGGAGGTTTTCCCTGTACCCGGTTTCCCTGTGACTAAAATAGGCCGGCGTAGGTGAATGGCTGCGTTTACGGTTTCGATGGTTTTATCGTTAACTATGAGTTGTTTTCCCCGCTCCTCGGATTTGTTGGTGGCGAAGCTTCGCCAGGGTGGGATTTCTGGCCAGGGAATCTTATCCCTTGAGCGTTTTTCATGATTGCCTTGAAAGATTTTCCATGAACTCATAGTTAGTTAACCTAGGTGCTGAGATGTTAAGTAGTGGAAGGGGGGCATCCGATTAGGGTCTTCTAAAAAGCATAATAGATGATGTCCTAGATGTTCGGGTTCATCTTCTAAATTATCTGGTGATTGTCGCCTCACCTCTTGAACTCTTGTGGACAATTGATTAATTTGAATACCCTGTAAGAGTGTATTAATTTCTGTTCTGTGAATTGCTTCCTGAGCATGACAGCGTGACCCAACGGCTAAAGGTATGCCATATTTTAAGCTTCTTTTAAATAATTGCTCTAAATCCTCTTGAGTTGAAGCGCAAAGATTGCTCCATAGAGTTGTTTCTTGGCACAAATAGGATTCGCTGTTAGTAACTGTTTGTGTATCTATAGAATTTGTTGTTAATCTCTCCCATCTACTTGTCCAATGTTGATAAGCTGGTTGATTCCGATATCTATTCTCCAATCTCATAAGAGAGCGAACATTAACAAAATATACTCTCTTAAGTTGAGTTAGGCTATCAAAGCAATT
>NZ_JASJFE010000589.1:0-2819 GCF_030067735.1 Microcystis sp. M53598_WE2
CGATCTCAAAGGGGATATTAAAGTGTTAGACGGGAAAATTGAAGGCATCGACAATCGGCTCAGATCGGTAGAGGGAACCCAAAAAAATCAGGTCTGGACATTAATCATCCTTTTGGGGAGTGCCATTATTACGGCCGCTTGGAAAGTCTTTTTTTCCAGTAATATCTGAGTTATACAATCCTCAACAAAACTACAGTTAACCCAACACAAAAGGATAAAACCTTGTTTCTGGTTGACCAGATTTCCTAATTGCTTATTTACCAATACAAAAACGGCTAAAAATGCGATCAAGTACCGATTCAGTCACTTCTTCGCCGGTAATTTCTCCTAAGGATTGAATGGCAGTACGCAGATCGATCGACCAAAAATCAAAAGGTAAATTTTGGTCAATTGTTTTTTTGACCTGTTGCAAAGCAATTTTCGCTCTAGTTAAAGCTGCTGCTTGTCGTTGATTAATGGCTAAATCCAAATTAGCCGCCTGTAATTCTTGATTTTGGACAGCATTAATAATAGTTTTTTCTAAGTCTTCAATACCCTGATTTTGGGCGGCCGACAGCTTGACAACTCGCTCAATTTCTGCTGGATAAATTACTGTTTCTGGATTAGCCAAATCAATTTTATTAATCACTAAAATTAATTGGCGATCGCTGACAGAGCGATAAATTTCCTCGTCTTCCTGGGTCCATCCGGACTCTGCGGAGACGGTTAAGAGAACTAAATCAGCAGACCGGGCCGTTTGACGGGAACGTTCCACCCCAATTTGTTCGACTCGATCGCTGGCCGAGCGAATTCCTGCCGTATCGAGGACTTGTACGGGGATTCCCGCCACAACTAGCTGAGATTCGACAATATCGCGGGTAGTGCCAGGTAAATCGGTGACAATCGCTCGATCGCTCCGACTCCAAGCATTTAACAAACTGGATTTACCCACATTCGGCCGCCCCACGATCGCCACTTTCAGACCACTACGCAGCAATTCCCCGCGCTCGGCGGTGGCCAAAATTAAATTTACTTGACAAAAAACCTGTTCTATGCTATGGAGAACCGCCGCGTGATCCAAGGGCGGTAAATCTTCTTCAAAGTCAATACGGGCCTCAATTTCAGCCAAAATATCGAGACAGGTGGCGCGCAAATGGCGGATCGGTTGAGCGAGTTTCCCCTGTAAACCAGCGAGGGCAAATTGTGCCGCTTGGGGAGAACGCGCCCCAACGAGATCGACGACGCTTTCGGCTTGAGTTAGGTCAATTCTGCCGTTGAGAAAGGCACGCAGGCTAAATTCCCCCGCTTGTGCCAAACGCGCCCCATTTTCTAGACATAACTGTAACACCTGTTGTACGGGCATAATGCCGCCATGACAGTGAAATTCCACCACATCCTCGCGGGTGAAAGAGCGGGGCGCTAACATGAGCAACAGCAAAGCTTCATCGATAATTGCTTGACTTTGGGGATGCCGGATATAACCGTAGAGAAGACGATGACTTTGCCATTTTTGACGATTGGGGCTATGGAAAAGCCGACGAGCGATCGCCACTGCTTCACTACCGGATAAACGGACAATACCGATGCTACCCTGTTCCGGAACGATCGCCGTAGCGATGGCGGCGATCGTATCCCCTGTGTTTAACATCTCTTAATCACTCCTTGCTAAAATTGAAGTCGGTATCAATTTTGTCAGCATTTATGCCCGAAAATATGCGCTCACGGTCATTAAAAGCGAGAAATAAAGAAAATAGCCTAATTAATCGTCTGACGCGCTTCTATCGCTACTGGTGGATTCGCTTAATGCGATTACAAGGACATCCTAGGGAAATTGCCAGGGTTGACATCTCCCCGCTTTAAAAAGACGGGGATTCTAATCGGTGAATAGAAGCGGGTTGAAACCGCGCTTCTATTCGATTACGATATATTTTAGAAAGGCTATCCAATTTATATCGTTGTGGCACTGTCAAAGATGCCCTACCCACCTTATCTAGAGAAACCCCTAGCTGTGTGGCTACTTTTTTAATGATATTGGCCGCACCGTTGCAATCAGCATTAATTAATTGACCACTAAAAGCTTTAAACAAACCTCTTTTAATTCTTTTACCTGATGACTGCCACCCTTCGGGTTTCTCACCGAATTTAGGTAGCGAATCACCATCTAAAAAAGAAGCCTTTGAGGTGTAGCTTTCCTCAGTCTCAACGAATTTAATCCCGTACTTTTCACACAATTGACAAATGCGATTTTTAAGCTTCGCTGTGGGAATACTAACAAATTCCTGATTAACTTTCTTTCCTAACTCAATCGAGTCTTTTTGTCGCTGATTCCCTCCAAAAACGACAGTAGAAATGTCATTGCCGATACACCAATTGATAATAAAACGAGCAGCTTTATTGGTAGCGTCTCTCATCTGTCGGTTACGCCTTTCGGTTATTTTAGCTAATTCATCATCCCAGTAACCCGGCGGCTTACCAGTCTTAATTTGAGCAACTCGCTTGTTATACCATTGATTTTGAGACTTAACCTTTTTTCCGTCAAAGATAAAAGACTTTCCCGTGTTAGAAACGCAGGTTAACCAGTTACCCAATCCGTGATCTATTCCTAGTACATTGTTATTAGGCTTAACTTTCTCTTGATCGGGTTGCTTATAAACACACTCAAGATAAAAACTAAGATTTCTAGGAACGATCCGAAACTCTTTAATGTCTTCAAACCTCAAATTAGACGGCATTGGCAGATAAAAACTATCAATCCCGAACCAAGCTTTTACCTGATCCCCCAACGAAAACCTTAACCCTTTTTCGGTTAACTTCACATATCTTGCCGTATAGGTTACTAC
>NZ_JASJFE010000995.1:0-7925 GCF_030067735.1 Microcystis sp. M53598_WE2
CTCTAACTCAACAGTTGTTAAAAATTTCTCTCCATCAGGACGATACAATTCTAAACTAGATTTATTCCAGATAAAACGCACACCTAAACGGGGACTTATCCAGTCATTGATGGGGATAATTTCTCTTAAAGTTTTTCCCTGTCTTTGCCATCCTTGTAAACGACAGCGCATCGGGTTATATAAATAGTATTCTTCTACACTATATGTGTCATAAAACTCTAATTTTCGACTCATCTCTGCTTTTGTATTCTTCGGTGATAGAATTTCAAAAACCACTTGAGGAGCGATATTTTCTTCCTGCCATTGACGATAGGAACCCCTTCGTCCTTTGGGACGGCCAAAAGCTACCATCACATCGGGAGCAACCGGTGAAACCAAAGTAGAACGCAGAGGATACCAGAGTAAATCTCCGGCAATAAACACCTTAGGGTCATCGGCAAATATAATCTCTAAATTCTCCTTAATTTTAACAATCCACTCATATTGTTCGGTATTATCTGCCATCGGTTGACCATCGCTATCGGGGAAAAGAAGATCGTCGTCAATATCAAGATAACTAACCATTGTCTTTTAATTTTAATGGATGGTTGTTTTCTGATTGTAGCAAGATAATTAAGTAGGTAGGCATTAAAAATTATCAGACACCCCCCTTATCAAGGGGGGATTAAGGGTAGGGTTGATTCATGAATCAACCCTACCTTGAATCAACCCTAGGGAGAAGGGAGAAGAGGAGAAGGGAGCAGGGAAGTGGGGGAGAAGGGGAGAGGGGAGGAGGGAGAAAAAAGCTGATGGCTGACAAAAGGTCTTAAGCGGCGGTTATATCTATTAAAGTCTATATTTATCAAAAAGTTAATTGACTAGAATCTATAAAAGCGTTAGGATTGATGGTGACAAATAGTTGTTATTGAGAAGGGGATAAGAACTTGATACAGGCAACCCTGCACCAGTTAAGGGTTTTCGAGGCTACCGCTCGACACAGTAGCTTTACCAAGGCGGCCGAGGAGTTATTTATCACTCAACCTACCGTCTCAACCCAAGTCAAACAACTCACAAAAGCCGTGGGTTTACCGCTATTCGAGCAAATCGGCAAACGTTTATTTTTAACCGAAGCGGGTCAGGAATTACTGTTCACCTGTCAAGAGATTTTTAATAAATTGGACAACTTTCAAATGAAAGTGGCCGATATTAAGGGAACTAGACAGGGAAAGCTGACTTTAGGCGTAATTACTACCGCTAAATACTTTGTACCGCGATTACTGGGGGCATTCTGTCAACAGTATCCCGGTATTGACATCGCCCTGCAAGTGACTAATCATCAGAAACTGCAAGAGCGAATGTTAAACAACGAGGATGACCTCTATATTCTCAGTCAACCGCCGGAAGAAGTGGAACTTTGTTCTCAGTCTTTCCTGGAAAATCCCCTAGTGGTGGTGGCGCGACGAGATCATCCTTTGGTGGGCCAGAAAAATCTCCCCCTTGAGTGCCTCAACCAGCAACCTTTTATTATGCGCGAATCGGGATCTGGAACCCGCCAAGCGGTACAAAAATTATTTAATCTCCAAGATATTAAGGTGAAGGTGCGCTTGGAATTAGGCAGTAACGAAGCCATTAAACAGGCTATTTCTGGCGGTTTGGGACTATCGGTACTATCTAAGCATACTCTCATCTCGGAAGGGGAAAACGGCGAATTAGCCATCCTCGACGTGGAACATTTTCCGATTCAGCGCAATTGGTACGTTTGTTATCTGGCCGGAAAACAACTTTCCGTGATTGCCGATGCTTTTTTAAAATACCTGCTGGAAGCTAGTCAAACTCTCCCGATTAATGCCTCGTTAAAAAATGGTGACAGCTTATTAGTGAGCCATTAAACCTTAAACTTTAATTCAGGATCATTTTTCTTCTTGAGGTGTTTATATGTTCGAGTCCTTCAGCCAGACTATCTGGTTGGTACCTCTTTACGCCTTTGCGGGCGCACTTCTCGCTCTACCCTGGTCTCCCGGTATTATCCGGCAAACCGGCCCCCGACCGGCCGGTTATCTGAACTTGATCATGACCTGCTGGGCTTTTTTGCATAGCCTTTTTGCTTTAATCGCCGTTTGGGGTCGTCCGCCCCAATCTATAGCATTTAATTGGCTAAATGCCGCAGATTTAAGCATATCTTTAGATGTGCAGATTTCGGTCGTTAATATCGGGGCTTTACTGCTAATTACCGGCTTAAACCTCGCCGCCCAGGTATATGCGATCGCCTATCTAGAAATGGATTGGGGTTGGGCAAGGTTTTATTCTCTCGTCGCCCTCTTTGAAGGGGGTATGTGCGCCCTAGTTATCTGTAATTCGCTATTTTTCAGCTATTGTGTGCTAGAAGTTCTGACTCTCGGCACTTATCTGCTGATTGGTTTCTGGTTCAATCAATCTCTGGTAGTGACGGGGGCGCGGGACGCTTTTCTGACTAAACGGATTGGCGATTTAATCCTGTTGATGGGAGTGGTGGCCCTTTTACCCCTGGCGGGAACCTGGAACTTTGACCAATTAGCACAATGGGCGGCTACAGCCAATTTAAACCCCAATGTGGCTAATTTACTCTGTTTAGCCCTGATTGCAGGTCCAATGGGCAAATGCGCTCAATTTCCCCTGCATTTATGGCTAGATGAGGCCATGGAAGGACCGATGCCAGCGACAATTCTGCGGAATACGGTCGTCGTTTCCACCGGCGCTTGGTTATTGGTGAAATTAGAGCCGGTGCTACAATTATCGCCCTTAACCTTGCAAGTAATGATCATTGTTGGCTCTGTTACTGCCATCGGTGCGGGGTTAATTGCGATCGCCCAGATCGATGTCAAGCGCTCCCTTTCCTATTCCGTTAGTGCCTACATGGGACTGATTTTTATCGCTGTTGCCACCGGACAAACGGAAACCGCTTTAGTGTTACTCTTTACTTATGCGATCGCTATGTCCCTGTTAGTCATGGTGGTGGGTAACATCATTTGGAATAATATCAGCCAAGATTTAAGCCAATACGGCGGTTTATGGTCCCGTCGTCCCGTTTCTGGTATTTGTTATCTCGTCGGTGCCGCTAGTTTAGTCGCACTGCCTCCCTTTGGTGGTTTTTGGGCATTAGCGCGCATGGGCGATCGCCTCGCAGAAATCAGTGGTTTACTGTTATTAGTGCTATTGTTGGTCAATGCTTTAACTGCTTTTAGTGTCACTAGAGAATTTTGCGTTTTCTTTGGCGGTAAAATCAAACCAATGACCCTGCGCTCTCCGGAAGCTCTTTGGCCCTTAGTTATCCCCATGACTGTGACCATGGGTTTCGCCCTTCATCTGCCGATTTTATTGGCGCAATGGCATTTATTACCAAGTAACTTAAATCTGGGAGTGGCTTTTCTCTTGGTGCTTTCCACTGCTGCGGGCGTAATTCCGGCAGCCTATATTTACCTGAATGAAAATATCTCCAAACCGATCGTTTTTCAACCGAAAGCCCTTCAAGATTTCTTTGCCAACGACCTTTATACAGCCAAATTGTATAAAGTCACCATCGTTTTTGTCGTCGGATTAATTTCGCAAATTATTAACTGGATCGATACCTTTCTGGTGGATGGCATCGTTAATCTGGTGGGATTAGCCACGGTTTTTGGTGGTCAGAGTTTGAAATATAACGTCTCGGGCCAAACCCAATTTTACTTTCTGTCGATTATTTTGGGGGTGGCTTTGATTGGTATTATCATCTGCTGGCCCCTACTAGCACAAATTTCTCTAGTTTTCAGTTAAAGATTTGATAACTTAGGCTTTTCTTTAGCATCCCCGGCCCTGACAATAGGATTTGTCCTGATTATATGGAAACAATTACCTATGTTCAATACCTCTCGTCGCCAATTAATCCGTTATGGGGGTGGTTTTTTGGGAACCGGTCTGGCCGCTACTGTTTTGGGTTCTCAGTTGTCCCAAACTAACGCCCAAACTGCTGTTAATTCTGAGCCATGGCTGACCGCTCAAAATAAAGGATTGAACCCAGACCAGGCCTTAACTATGCTCATGGAAGGCAATCAACGTTTCTGGGAACGAAGACAAAAAAGTCCTAACCGCGATCAAACTCGGCTCACAGAAGTGGCCGAAAGTCAAGCCCCTTTTGCGGCAATTTTGGGCTGTGCCGATTCTCGCGTGCCGGCAGAAATTGTTTTTGATCGCGGATTAGGAGATCTATTTGTTTGTCGGGTAGCGGGAAATTTAGCCACTTCCGAAGAAATTGGTAGCCTCGAATTCGGCACGTTGGTGTTAGGAGCCAAGGTAATTGTTGTCCTTGGCCATTCTCGTTGTGGAGCGGTAAAAGCCACCATTGAAGGGGGTCGATTCCCCGGACAAATCGGTCGTTTAATCGATGGCCTACAGGTGGGAGTTGATCGGTCTGAAAAACAACCCGGTTCCAACAAACTTGAGCGAGCAATTAAATCCAATGTTATCTATCAAGTAGAGAAATTAGGCAAATCCCCGGTCATGGGTGATTTAGTAGATAAAAAACAATTAAAAATTGTTGGAGCCTACTACGATCTCGATAGCGGCAAAGTGAGTTTAATTTAGTCAATTCTAGATTAGTCATCGTGTCGGTTGGCTAATCCTTTTCTCATCCCAGTCATTATAAATTTGATCGATACCAATATGCTCAGTACCCTGCTTTGGTTGCCAATAATTGGAGCAATTATCGTCGGTCTTTTCCCCGATAAATTTGCCCCAGCAAAATTACGTCAAATTACCCTCTTTTTTGTTGCCGCCGTCCTCTTTTGGTCTTTATATCTGCTGACCCAATATAACTTAACCAGTAATGGCTTTCAATTTTCTGAATACCGCGAATGGGCAAAACCAATCGGTTTAAGTTATAACCTCGGAGTCGATGGTTTGTCCTTACTGTTAATTATTTTAAACTGTTTCTTGACAGGAATAGCTATCTATAGTACCGAAGAAAAAGTAGAGCGTCCCCGACTTTATTACATCCTAATCCTCCTGATTAACGCCGGGGTTTCTGGGGCATTAATGGCCAAAAACCTGCTGCTGTTCATCGTTTTCTATGAACTAGAATTAATCCCCTTTTATCTGATGATTGCTATCTGGGGAGGCGAAAAACGTGGCTATGCTTCGATTAAATTCCTTCTCTACACTGCTGTCTCTGGGTTATTAGTCCTAGCGGCATTTTTAGGCATAGGTTTCCTCAACGGTGGTACTTTTGACTATTCCTCCCTCTCGACCGCCGATTTCTCCCAAAAAACCCAGTTACTGCTCTTAACTCTGCTGTTAGTGGGATTTGGCATCAAAATTCCCCTCGTACCTCTCCATACTTGGCTACCGGATGCCTACACGGAAGCTTCCCCCGCTACAGCCATTTTACTAGGTGGTATCCTCGCTAAACTCGGTACTTATGGCTTAGTTCGCTTTGGTCTGCAATTATTCCCAGAAACTTGGTCTTTAATCGCCCCCGGACTGGCAATTGTCGGCGTTATTAGCGTTATTTACGGGGCCTTGAGCGCTATTGCCCAAAAAGACATTAAACGCATGGTGGCCTACAGTTCGATCGGTCACATGGGCTATATACTGGTAGCAGCCGCCGCCGGCACGGGTTTAAGCGTCCTTGGTGCCGTCGCGCAAATGATTAGCCACGGTCTCATTCTCGCCCTCTTATTCTATCTGGTGGGCATCGTCGAACGCAAAGCCGGAACTAGAGATTTAGACGTTTTAAACGGTTTAATGAACCCAATTCGCGGTTTACCCCTGGTTAGCGCCCTATTAATTCTCGCCGGTATGGCCAGTGCTGGTATCCCCGGATTAGTGGGATTTGTGGCGGAATTTATCGTTTTTCAGGGGAGTTTCTCCCGTTTTCCCGTGCAGACGGTTCTCTGTATCATCGCTTCCGGTTTAACGGCGGTTTACTTTGTTATCCTGCTTAATCGCACCTGTTTTGGCAAATTGGATAATAAACTTGCCTACTATCCCAAAGTCCTGAAATCGGAAACTATTCCCGCTTTTGTCCTAATGGTATTAATCGTCTTTTTAGGCATTCAACCCAATTATTTAGTCCGTTGGATTGAACCCACCACTAACTCGATGGTTGCCAGCTTATCGGGGGAAGCAAAACCTAGTTTTGTCTTCAAAAAATCTCCGCAAAATTCCTCAAAAACCAACTGGTTGAATCGGGGTAAATTTTTGAGTAATAGTTAGTTATCCCTTGCTGTTTCCGAATTATTGTAACCGCTGCTAATTACTTTACCTAAAACTATGACTGGGACATTAATCAAAGCCAAAATTCCCCCTTCTACTCACGAATTCGCCGACATTATCCACCGTTTAGAAGCGGGTGGATCCATGTTGCCGGATACTCCCGAAAACCTGATGCAAATTATCGGCATTTATAAAGCTTATGCCGTGCCGATGGATTTTTATTGGCGAGATCTGCTCTATATTGCCGAACGAGTTTTCCTCGATCCTTTGCCCTTTTTTAAATATTTTCTGCCCCAAGAATACCTAGACCTACAAAATCATTACGCTGGCGATAATGCCGATTTACGCATCTGGCGCGGTACGGGTTCCGCTCACCCTGAATTGTTAGAATTCATGGATAAAGGTAAAACCAGAAAAATGCCCAGATTAATCCATCATCTTTGGCATGACCGTATTAATATGGAATTTGCTGAAGCTTGTATGCAAGCCATGTTATGGCATGGCCGCGATATGGGTTGGGGTTTATTTGATGCCTATCTTGATTCAGAAGAATATCGCCAAAATGCCGACCGCGCTATTAAGGCCTATTTCAAGAAAAACCCCGTGATGATGAAACTTTATGACCTGTTCCCCGATATGTTCTTGGAACAGGTGCGGATGATGTCCTACTACTCTAATTTAGGACTATTCTGGGAAGTGATGGCCCCGGTATTTTTCGAGATGTCTGATATCTACGATGAAGGCGGCTTTAAAGGTGTTCCCGATGCCATGAATTTCCTCGTTAATGGCATTTTTGCCATCGCTGGCCGGCCAATTTACCATCACGTTTATATTGATGGTCAATGCTACGAAATTATCCCCAAATCAAAGGCTTTTACTTGGCTTTATGAAGCGGCTTTACCCTATGTAGAAGCGGTCTTTTATCGTACTGCTCCCTTCCGGGGTACAAAGTCCTATAATGCCCAAGCAAAACAGGTTCCCTACCAACAAAAAGACTTTCACTATGGCATTCTTTATGCGGATGTTTTCCCCGTGGGTACTGCGGGAATTCCTCCCACGTTGTTAATGGATGATATGTATCATTTTTTACCCCAATATCTGATCGATTACTATCAGCAACACTGCCGGGGGGAAGACGATATTTTGATTCAATTGGGGATTAGTTTCCAGCGCTCGATGTATAATGTTACTTCAGCAGTTATTCAAGCTCTACGCACGGCTTTACTCTATCCCCTCGACGATCCTAATCCCAAACATTTACTCAAAAATCGTCAATTCTTTGAGGCACAAATGGACAGATTTAAACGCCCCGAAGCGCGTCTTAGAGATATCCAAAGTCCTAATTATCGTTAAGGTTTTTGGGTTATTTTTCTGGTGGGTTTATCGCCCACCTTTTTTGATTATGAGATAACCGACACCCAATGTCATACTAATACTAAATCCCTTGAGTAACCCACAGAAAACGGGTTTTTCCGAGAAACCCGTTTTCTACTCGAGGGAATAAATAATCAGTATTTAATAGCCAGATTTAGTATTAAGTACCTAAGCAAAATTAATTACACATTTCGATAAAGCTTTTGCCTCTTGCCTTCGTTAAAACCACCCACTTAATAGGATAGTTACAGAACGTAAAAATTGGCTAATTCAGGAGTTATTATTATGCTAGACCAAATGATGAAGATGTTAGAAGGGCAACAAATAGGCCCCTATCGTCTTAATAA
>NZ_JASJFE010000776.1:0-2864 GCF_030067735.1 Microcystis sp. M53598_WE2
GCGATTTAAAGCAAGCGATCGAACCTTTAGAAAAATTAGCGCAACTTAACCCCCAACAATCCGATTATCTACTACTTTTGGCAGAAGCGAAACAGCAAATAGAGGACTATGCAGGAGCCACAGCCAGTTATCGCGCTCTTTTAGCCTCCCATCCCCAAGAGCTGCGGGCCTTGACCGGATTAACTAATTTATTTCTTAGCCAAAACCGCCCGATCGAGGCGATTAGTCTGGTCAAAGATACGCTTGATCGCGCTTTAAAAGCTGCTGCCGATCCCAATAATCCTGCTAGTTTAATCGATATCGTTTCCGTTCAGTTACTTTTAGGCAAAATCTATTTCGAGCAGCAAAATTATCCGGAAGCTTTAAACGCCTATAAACAAGCTCAACAGATGGATGTTAACGATTTCCGACCGATTGTGGCAGCGGCGATCGTACTGAAAGAACAGGGCAAAAATCAAGAGGCTCAACCCCTCTTTCAAGATGCTCTCAGTCGCGCTCCTTTTGCTTACAGACAGGAGATTCAGACCCTAGCCGACGAAAATAACAAAATTGAAGCCACAGCCCCTAATCAGTGATCAGCTTTTTCTCCCTTCTCCCCTTGAGACTTGACACTGGGGACAAAAATGAGCCGAGCGCCCACTTAATTTAATTCTGGCAATAGTTGCACCGCAAAGGCGACAATTTTCGCCATTACGACCGTAAACCCAGGCCATCGCCCCATAATTGCCATTAACTCCCGTAACGTGGAGAAAATCGCTAAAACTGGTTCCGCCTTCAGCGATCGCTGTTTCCAATACAGAAATAATGTTTTTTGTCAATAAGTCTATTTGCTCAATTTTCAAGAGATTAGCGGCAGTTTGGGGATGGATGCCACTTTTAAAAAGAACTTCATCTGCGTAGATATTGCCAATTCCTGCGACTACATTTTGATCGAGGAGAAAAGTTTTAATCGGACGACGACTTTTTTGACAGTGACTATAGAGGTAATCGGCGGTAAAATTGCGATCAAAGGGTTCTAGTCCCAGTTTTTTCAGACCGGTAATCACAGTTTCTGGGGTTTGATCGGCGGCAATCCACCAAATTTTCCCGAAAGTGCGGGTATCGACAAAGCGCAATTCTTGCTGATTGGCAAAAAAGAAGCGTAAGCGCGTATGAATCGGCAGGGGAGTGGTATCTTTTACCCAGAGCAATTGTCCGGTCATACGCAGATGAACCCCGATACTGCTACCATTATCTAAATTGGCGAGGAGATATTTGCCTCGGCGCTGCCAATTGGTAATCGTGGTCTGAGCAATTCCTTGCAGAAAAGTTGCCTCGCAATTAGGATAGGCTAGGGTACGCTGTAATAATACTTCCCCACCGATAATTTTTTGGCCCTGGGTAACTTGATTTAACCCGCGACGCACCGTTTCTACTTCTGGCAATTCTGGCATATAAGTAATTGGGGTTTACTGAAAAAGTTTGTTGGTGGAGTTAGGAGTCAGGAGTCAGGAGTCAGTAGATAAACAGAACTTTTCATCGGGAAACGACACCAGATTAAGGTCAATTCTACTTTAACTTTAGCCTTTCAATGGTATCAATTATTTCCCGTTCAAAACTGACTTGAGCGCGATTAGTTTTACCACCAATATAAAAGCGATCGCCAGATTGTAAAGCCCAAATTTGCGAATGGGAAAAGTAACTCATTACCACTCCCATCATCAATAAAGCAAAACCTAAATAGACGATAGGTACTCCTGGATCTGCCTTAATTTGTAAACCTGTACTGCCCACTAATTCGACTATTTTTAGATTAACTCCATTGATGGGAATCGTCATTCCTTCTCGTACAGCAGAGGTTAAATCTCCCTGAGCATCATAGACAATTACCGTACCTTGTAAATCTCTGGTTAAAAGAGAAACTCCCTCACTAAGATCGGTTTTAGTCGGAATCCAAGTTCCCCAGATTTGTCCATTACCTTTGGTGTCTAAACTAGCCATCGGTAGCTGTAGGATCGGACTATTATTCACCTGTACTTTTACCCCAGCAATCCCCCAACTGGTTTGATAAAAAGTCACCCCTTTATGGTGCAAAGGTTGATTAACTTGAATAGTTTTGCGATCGATCTCCTGTCCTTGATTATCGATCACCGACAAATCAGAATAAAATTGTTCTATATCACCTTTAGGACTATAATCAATCCAAAAACGATTAACTTTAATCCCCCAATCCTTAGGGAGAGAATTTTTAGATAAGGGTCCAGCTTCAATAATATTTTTCACCTGAAAACTATCGCCACTAGCTACCATTTCTTGAGCGAAAAACCCCGTTAACGCTCCCCAGATCGCTCCTGCTAAAATAATTAACATGGCTGCATGAACGATAATCGGACCGATTTTACCAATCAGACCTTTACGAGCATAAAGACTGTTATTTTCTAGAAAAACTTTGTAGCCTTTTTTTTCTAACAAGGGGGTGAGAGATTCTAGGGAACCAGTTTCTAATTCGGCACTTAAAGCTAGTTTTTGAAATTGGCGAGATTGTTGATAAAATTGCCAGTTTCTGGCCGCCTTTAAAGCGGGTAATTGTCGTCGGAAGGTGCAAGCGGTTAAACTGGAACCGAAGAGAATTAATAATGATAGATACCACCAAGTGCTATAAACATGATTTAATCCCATTATTAATAAAACTTTCCAAGTCAGAAAGCCAAATAAAGCGGGTTTTTCAGGATAATTAGCTTGGTAGAAAGATAGAGATTGACCCTGTTCTATTACCGTTCCAGAAATGCTAAAAATAGCGATTAAAAGTAAGAGGATAATTGCCAATCGTAGATCGGCAATAGTCTGGATAAATTTCCGTCCCCATTGAGGCGGTGTATTCTTTA
>NZ_JASJFE010000310.1:0-4473 GCF_030067735.1 Microcystis sp. M53598_WE2
AATTCTACTGACTACTGACTACTGACTACTGACTCCTAACCCTAACAACAATTTTTGATTTTTACAAGAGGTCTATTGTTTGCTTTGCCCTAAGCTAACAATATTACAGGTAACTAATCTTTGGGCGAGGGTGGTGTATTCTAGGCGACCACCGGCGATCTGATATTCGTCCCGGGGCGCCGGCAGATGACCGACGGGAGCATTGAGGGTATAGTTAAGATTTTCTTTAAAAATAATCCAATCACCATCTTTACGCCAACCGATGCGATCGCCAAAAGTTTGAAAATTTTCGATCGCCACTAAGCGCCCCGGTCGATTACCCGTCTCGATAAAAATGCGAAATTGGGTACTGAAACTAAAACGACCCCCGGAAGCTTCTTTCCAGAGTTGATCCATCTTTTGCAGATCCCAACAGGCCAATTTTTGCAGGTCTTCCATGGTAAACCAGCCCTGTAATTCCCGTCCGGTTGCTTTCAGCATTAAATTACGGGTTTCATCGTTAGCTTGCCGCCAATTTTGTTGAGCGAGGAAATTTTTCAGGCGAGTGTAATTAATGCCCGTGGTCGGTGATACCATTTCCCCAGAGGTGGCAGTCTGGGCAACGATCGCCGGCAAGGGATTGAGAAATAAAGCGATCGCAAGAGTGATCTGACACAAGGAAAAATTAATTCTCATAAACCCTATTTATTAACCTGATGCAAAGAAATCCTACAATAGCATAGACGAAATTTGCCGTTTTTACCGCCTCCTTAACTCCTATGGCTTTCACTTGGATCCGACACCATATTTTAGGATTAGAAGACTGGCAACCGGAAGAATACCAAACCCTGCTACAAACGGCCTCTAGTTTTCGTGAAGTTCTTTCCCGACGTACCAAGAAAGTGCCGGCCCTACAGGGACAAGTGGTGACAAATCTTTTTTTTGAACCTTCCACCCGCACCCGTAGTAGTTTTGAACTAGCGGCGAAACGTCTTTCGGCCGATGTTCTTAATTTTGCCCCGGGTAGTTCCAGTTTGACTAAGGGGGAAACGATTCTCGATACCGCTTTAACCTATGTGGCCATGGGTACGGATATTTTTGTCATTCGACATCAACAGTCGGGGGTTCCCGATTTGATTGCGGGGGAAATGGACCGTCTAGAATCGGGGGTCAGTATTCTTAATGCTGGGGACGGTCAACACGAACACCCCTCCCAGGGACTTTTAGACCTGTTTACGATCTGTTGTCTGTTAGATGAGGAAAATCCCCGTTTAGAACTGTTAGAGGGCAAAAAAATCGCTATTGTCGGGGATATACTCCATTCTCGTGTCGCTCGTTCCAATATCTGGAGTTTAACCACGGCAGGAGCAGAAGTACATTTGTCGGCACCCCCCACCCTGCTGCCGAAATATTTTGGGGAATTGTGCGATCGCCTATTTCTCCACTGGGATTTAGAACCAGCTTTAGAAAAGGCCGATTTTGTGATGACCCTGCGACTGCAAAAAGAACGCATGACTGCCAATCTTTTGCCCAGTTTACGGGAATATCATCAAAGTTTTGGCATTACTCGTCCTCGTTTGCAATCCTGTCAACCGGGGGTGAAGGTGCTTCATCCCGGTCCTGTGAATCGGGGAGTGGAAATTAGTTCCGATTTAATGGACGATCCCGATTTTAGTCTGATTTCCCAACAAGTTACCAGTGGTGTCGCTGTCAGAATGGCTTTGTTATACCTGATCGGTAATCTTCGCAGCGACCAGTAAAAGGTTCTCAGGGATTTGATCTTTTAGTCTGGTTTCATTGAAACAATCCTAAAGTTTTTATCAAGGTAAATATCATACTTTCTTCCTCCCTCACACACAGCATCTTCTGCTTCAAATAGGTTAGTCTCAACATCAAATTTCATCTCTTTAGGATTCCTACAACCCTGTTTTAGCAAAGCATCAGTCAACCGTGATGTTTCTTCAGGGGTCAAAGCCCGGTAATCACTACTATTAGCTTGACCCGCATAGATTGACATTCCTATAATGCTAAGAGATAGTAAGCTTATGATCGATTTGGTCTTCATTTTTTTAACTTCCTGAATACAATAAAAACATCATTCAAGGGGTTTTAAACCCAAGTTTTCTGTAATTAGTTCGGCACGATTACCGATCAAGTTTATCTTAGGGGAAGCATACCTGGATGGCAATAAGTATAAATACTCAAGCTACCCCTAGGGCTTTTCTAGGAACTGCGACCAGTAGCGGATTCCGTTCTCTTTAAACAGCAATTCTCAGTTTTAGACACAGCAAGCCTTTTAGGGATTTAAAGAACATTTTAAAGGGGGATTTTTGGGGCAACTTTGGGTGTACTATCACGTCAAAAGCCTGAAGACTCCTGAAATGAAATTCGCCATCCCATTGAATTTTACCCCGTATTATGCGAACTAACTCCCAAAAGCCTTGCTACAGGGCAAATTTAGAATTGCTGCCCTATGTATTTATTTCTATTTTCTCACAACCCACCAATGAGCAATTATATCTATTCCTAAATGGGGTGTACCCCCAGAAAGTTTCTGTATAGTATGTGGTTACGCACTGTCGTTAACTAAAACTTTGGAGGATAGATTATGGCTGTTGCTGGAAACTGGACGTTGTTTTACGATTGGGGCTGCGATGGCAGTTACAGTAAGACTACTATGACCGTCAATGCGACTGGGACTTGGACTAATGGTGAGGGTGTTAGTGGCCTATGGGTCCAGGTTGCGGGAATGTTTATGTTTACTTTCAACAACTCTGAGACGACGTATGCTGGTAACCTGGCGAGCAAATCGATCACCGGCATCTCCACTACTTTCACTGGCTTAAAAGGTTGCTTCTATATGCTGCAGGCTGGCGTGCCGACCACATTCACAGCCGAACGTGTTGCTGATAAGCTTAACGCTCAAGGCAAGTAAAGCAATCATCTGACCGGGCATGTCGGAGAACTATAAAGCTGTTGCCTGACAATTTCATCGAACATACCGGTCTAACTTTGCGATCCACCCGACCCGCGCCCGCAAGCAGTTTCGTGTTCTCGATTCCCTCATAGGTGCGGGCGGGTGAGCTTCTGCGTTAGTGCGATCGCTATTGCCGTAGGGTGTGTTCCCTAATGCAAGTCCTACTGCTCCGGCGATCGATTTTGGGGAACGCACCCTGCACATTCCCTCCCCAGATAGCGATCGCCGATGGTTGAATAATTGTAAGTTTTTGTTAAGGGGTGCGTTCAGATATAGGAATCGTCGCTATAACCCCAGAAAACCCCTGTTATTTTAGCTTATTGTCAGGAATTTAGTTAAACAAGGTTTTTGGCAGTCGTAAAAGGGAGGGAACGAGGCTTGCTGTGTCTAAAACTGAGAATTGCTGCTTTTGAAACTATCCCTTTTTTGCCTCTTCCAGGTCATGATAATGCTGATAAGCGCCGATTTCGGGGTTAAAGGGGGCGATTTCTTCAGTTACAGTTAATCCCAAACCTTCTAACATTGCTTCTAGGACAGAATCGGGGGCCAGACGCAGATAATCAGGATTAATTTCTAGGGCTACATGACGATTACCGAGGTGATAGGCGGCTTTGAGGAGTAAATCGGTTGAAGGGGCGGTAATAGTGATAACTGGTTCGGGTTTAGCAATAATTTGAACAATTTCGCCGTTTTCTCCCCGCAGGAAATCGCGATCCTGTAGAATGGTGCCGCGGGGTAAACGAAAACAGAGGGAAAAACCTTCGGGACTGTCGAGACGATAACGGCTGCGGGTGCGTTCTTCGGCCGTGAGTAGAAGGCTAAAAAGTACCGTTTCTGGGGGAGGTGAACTAGCGGTATGACGGGGGGGTAAGCGCTCGGTAAAAGTTAACATGGTAGTGGTCAATAGGAAAAAACATTCTTATTGTAGCCCCGACTCCAACTTGACCCGAAAAACTGAGGAACTTTTTCTATTTATTCTCCCGCTGCAGACGAATCATCTCATTTTGCACCCGTCGTCTCAAGTTATTATCGGTACGAATCCGGTTAGTAATGGCGTTAAATTGAGATGCGGTGAAGCCATTATCTTTGACAATCTTTTTTGACTTATTACAATAATCGACGGCAATTCTTTGGGCATTAGCGGGAAGATTATTAAAGCTTTCCCGTTGGTTACAGGTAATTGCCGGGGGACTTTTGCCTAAAATTTGCGAAATTTCCTCATAAGCTTGTTTTCTTTGGATTTCGATCGACAAAACTGCTTTGGCATAACGTTTGATTTGGTCAGCCGTAAAATCTTGAGTATAAGCGGAGGACTGAAAACTAACCACCTCCGTCGTCCAAGAAAATTCGGGGATCAGACCGCCAAGAATGGCGATTACTGCCAAAAAAGTCACGATAAAAGAACGTCTTAAGCTTTGACCTAGATCGGCTAGGGGATAGCAGTAAATCACCATGCGAGTTTGTCGCTGAATAGATAATGATAGCAAACTTTCCAGTTAAATCCTGCTTTTTTGAAT
>NZ_JASJFE010000032.1:0-1229 GCF_030067735.1 Microcystis sp. M53598_WE2
GGACTAAACTGGGCAGTTTCTTGGACTAAACCAAAGGCAATTTTTACTAAAGCGCGGGCCAAAGCATTGGGATTACCAGTAACTTGGGCAGCAAAATGATCGGCGAAGTATTCTCTAGTACGAGACAGATAAAGACAGCAAAAAACAATAATTGGCCTAAAAATAGTGATAATTGATGAGAGAAGGGCTAGAAAAACTGTGTCTTTAAAATTATTACCTTGATTTTGGGCAAAAGAATCGAGATAACAGCTTAAATGGTCGAAACTAGCACAGATAGTCATCAGGGCAAAGTCTCCCTGCCAAATATGCCCTAATTCATGAGCATATACCGTCGCTAGTTCCTCATCGTCGAGATAGCTAAATAAACCTCTGCTAACTACTAAGCGAGCATTACCCCGTCGAGAGCCATAGGTAAAAGCGAGGGGCTGTCCGTCTTCGATAATGCCTAGTTTTGGCGGTTTTAACCCTTTTTCTCGGCATATACGCCCAATTACCGCCGCCGATTCTGGGCTATACCGTTTAATTTCCGCTAAGGACACCCAATGCACTCGATAAAGACGTTTTTGTGTCCAATCAATTAGATTCGGGGCGATAAAAAGGATGAGTCCGCCTAAGAAACCGCTCAAGAGCAAGGCAATAATTACACCCGTCCCCGCAGGGATGAGGAGCAAACGGGTAATTACAAAAAAAAGACCACAGACTATAGCATAAAAAGCCGTAATTGTCAATAGTTTAGCAAAAATAAGTCTATTTTCGGGGATAGTCCGGGATAACCGGACACTTACCCGTGCTGCTCGTGCTGCCTTGGGCAGCGCTCGAAATTTGACCCCATTAGTGACAATACCGATGGTTTTTTGTTCAGCACTAAAGATTGTCAGTAATCGTTTGGCCCACTGACTAACTTCCTGATCAAGATGATTTTCTAATTCCAGAGCTAGGGCGATCGCTTGTTGCCGTTGATTATTGCTGCGATAGGCCCGAGCAAGAGCCATTTTAGCTCGAATATATAAGGGAGAATGAAAATTAGCTGACTGTTGGCAATATTCTTCCAGTAATTCTACGGCCCTTGCGTAATCCTTTAGGCGTAGATATTTTAATCCTTCTTCCAGTGACATAGAGATCCCCTAGCTGTTTATCTATTTTTAGAGATACCCAAAATCGTAGGAAAGATTAAGGGAGTTGGTTGGGGAGGGGGGGGTGGGGGGGTGTGGGGGATTTTTCAGTGAGCA
>NZ_JASJFE010000194.1:0-3245 GCF_030067735.1 Microcystis sp. M53598_WE2
AAACCCCAAAACCCTAAAACCCCAACCCCTAACTCCTCACTCCTTACTCTCCCCCATAGGTAATCATGTCAGAAAACATCTCCCTAAGCGGTCTGTCAATTCGTCGTCACATAGGAGTATTGATGTTAACTATAGCAGTTATCATCATCGGTCTTTTTTTTCTAAATCGTTTAGAAGTGGACTTGCTTCCTTCTATCACTTATCCCCGCATTAGTTTAAGGATGAATGTACCCGGAGTTTCCCCGGAAGTCATTCTCGAAGAAGTAACTAAACCCCTAGAAGAAGGAATGAGTGCCACCGAGGGAGTAGTGCAAGTTTATTCAGAAACTCGCGAGGGAAGGATGCGAGTAGATTTATTTTTTCAACCGGGGGGAGACTTAAATGTCGCTTTAAATGAAGCTACCGAAAGTTTTAATCGTGTCCGACAAAATTTACCCGATATTATTGAGGAACCGCGCTTAAACAAATTTGAACCCTCTCGTTTACCCGTCTATGAATTCGCTGTCGTTTCTGATACCCTACCCCTAAAAGATTTAAGATTATTTGCCGATGAAGAATTAGGGAGAGAATTAGGATTTGTGGAAGGAGTGGCAGTGGTGGACGTGATTGGGGGAGTTAGAGAAGAAATTCAAGTTAATATTGACCTGCAGCGATTACAATCTTTAGGAGTGGGATTAAATCAGGTTTTAGACACCCTAAAAAGACGCAATCAGGACATCTCTGGGGGCCGACTAGAGGGAGAAACCGGGGAACCTTTAACCCGTGCGGTGGGGAAATTTAAAAACGTAGCGGATATCCAAGATTTAGCACTGACCGATAGTAATAATCCCGAAGAAAAAATCTATCTGCGGGATGTGGCCAGAGTTATCGATGGGACAGAAGAACAAAGAATTTTTGTCACCCTAAATGGAAAAAATGCCGTCAGGGTTAGCGTCCAAAAACAACCGAATGCGAACACGATTGCTGTGGTAGAAGGGGTCAAAAAACGCATTACAGAATTAAAAAAATCCGGGTTAATGACCGGGGGAATACAAGTCGTCCCCACTACTGATGAGTCTGTATTTATCCAAAACGCGGTTAATAACGTGGTTTCGTCGGGACTAGCGGGGACAATTCTAGCAGGACTGACTGTATTCGTCTTTCTCGGTTCCCTGCGACAGACTTTTATCATTACCCTAGCGATTCCTCTTTCTACCCTCGTCGCAATTATCTGTATGAAGTTATTCGGGTTATCGATAAATGTGTTTAGTTTGGGAGGATTGGCCCTAGGGGTGGGTATCGTGGTGGATAATTCCATTGTCATGCTGGAAAATATTGCCCTCAAAGTTAATCAAAACCAAAATAAGCAAGATTTTTTAGAAATTGCCCGGAATAGCAGCCAAGAGGTAGAATCTGCTTTATTGGCCTCCACTGCGACTAATCTCGTCTCTATCCTGCCATTTTTACTACTGGGTGGTTTTATTTCCCTGCTGTTTAACGAGATTATCCTCACTATCAGTTTTGCTGTGGCTGCTTCTCTGTTGTGTGCGTTAACCGTTGTTCCCATGTTAGCCAGTCGTTTGTTAAATATGCAGGTTTCTAGTGGTATCCATCGATTTTGGCTCTTAAGAGTCTTTAGTCAACGTCTAGAAGGTTTAACCATCCTCTACGGTCGTTTTTTAGCTAAAATCATCCACTACAGAATACCTGTTATCCTGCTGGCCTTTTTAATTTTAGGGGGAAGTAGTTTCTATCTCTGGCAATATATCCCCCAGGAAGTCTTTAGTCGTATTCAAACCGGACAGGTGAACGTTTTTGCCCAATTTCCTCCTGGTACCAATTTAAATACTAACCGTCAGGTGATGCGGGAAGTAGAAAAGATTTTATTATCACAACCGGAAACTGAGTATGTTTTTACTACCAGTGGCGGTTCTCTTTTTGGCACAACTACCAATGAAAATATTTTGCGCGCTTCTAGTACGATTAATCTCAAAAAAGGCACTAATACAGAAGCATATATCGAACGGATGAGCAAAGCACTAGAGCAATTAAACCTCGTTAACGTGCGTTTGCGTCTCACCCCCGGTCAAGTGCGCGGTATTATTCTTAATAACTCTCCCTCCGTTGGTGCTGATGTGGATGTGATGTTACAGGGACGCGATGGGAAAACTTTAGAGCAAGCTGGTGAAGAAATCCTCAGTATTCTCGATGAAAAAGTCCCTAGTGCGCGTTTTCGTGCCGATGCTGACCCCAGACAACCAGAAATTCAGATTAAACCCGATTGGACGCGCTTAAATAGTTTGGGATTGAGTACCCTGGAAGTGGGACAAACGCTACGGACCGCTATTCAAGGATCGATCCCCACCCAACTGCAACGGGGAGAAAGATTAATCGATATCCGAGTGCAATTGGACCCCAACTCGCGGCAAAAAATTAGTGACATATCACAAATACCTATTTTTGTCAATAGACAAGAAGACTTAAAATTAGCAGATATAGCCCGGATTGAAGCGGGAAAAACCCCCGGAGTCATCCAGAGAATCAATCAGCGTCAAGTTTTTATTATTATCGGCAGTTTGGTCGAGGGTGCGAAATTAAGTGACGCACTCGCAGGGGTACAATCGCTTTTAAACGCCACTCCCTTACCCGATGGTATCAGCATTTTACCCAGTGCTGCTGCCATATCTAATCAAGAAATTCAGGGTTCTTTGGGGTTATTAGCGGGTTTATCAGTATTTTTAGTCTTTGTAGTCATGGCCGTGCAGTATAACTCACTCATAGACCCTTTGGTGATTATGTTAACCGTTCCTTTGGCCCTAGCGGGGGGAATTTTTGGACTATATTTGACCAAAACCCCGATTAATGCCATTGTCATCGTCGGGGTGGTGTTATTGGTGGGGATTGTGGTTAATAACGGGATTATTATGGTGGAATTAGCCAATCAATTGCGGCAAGAATTCGGTTTTACTCGACTACAAGCTATTTTAAAGGCCGCTCCCCAACGTTTACGACCGATTTTAATGACTACCGTGACCACGGTTTTAGGTTTATTTCCCCTCGCTTTAGGATTGGGAGAGGGGGGAGAATTCCTGCAACCTTTAGGAATTGTCGTTTTTTCGGGTTTGTCTTTAGCAACTCTGTTAACTCTGTTTATTATTCCCTGTTTTTACGTTTTATTCTCCAGAAAATAATCTTCTTGCACAGTGGGAAGTGGGGAAGTGGGGAAGTGGGGAAGTGGGGAAGTGGGGTGTGGGGTGTAGGGTGTG
>NZ_JASJFE010001024.1:0-1849 GCF_030067735.1 Microcystis sp. M53598_WE2
CTCTAAACGTCTTACTGTCTAGTTTCTAGCCAACGAATCGCACCACACCCCACACCCTAACCCCACCAACAAACTTTTTCAGCAGACCCTACTTAAGAAGCAACCATTTTGCGAATTTCCGAATAGAAAACCGTCTGGCGATCGCCATTGCTCGACTGGATAATACTGGTACGCAATCTCAGATTAGGACTAGCAAACCAGATTCTTTCTTCGATACGATGGTGATTATCCTCGATGGTTAAAGTCAAAGCTTGATCGCTTCTGAGATGATATTCTCCCAGCGCTGCCGATTTACCGTCCGATGTGATTAATTTTCCTTGCCAAGAATTCTCTGAGGGCAGCCAAACTAAATAGCTAGAACCGATTTTTTTCGGTTGTCCATAGTCCACGGAATTATCCCAAGTTGCTTTCCATCCCCCTAGACTGGTGTGGGACTGACAGTTATTTCCTAAACATAATTGCACCACATCGGCAGCATCGGCAGCCAGCAAATCGATGGTGATTTCTGCTTTATTATTGGCAACTTTTTGGGCAGCTAATTGATAACTGGTGCGCTGAGAAAACCATTTACCCGCACAGAGATTAATAAATTCTTGAATGTCCATGAATGGCTGTAGGCAAAGATCGATCGCTCTGGAAGACTAGATTATTTATTCTATCCTATCCCTAGACGTTGGCCAATTTTTGCAAGGATAAACGGGCCGCTTCGCGCACTTGCGGGTGTTCGTCTTTGACCAAAAATTTTAGGGCTGCGATCGTTTTTTCCGCCGGAAGATGGCCTAAAGCTTCCGCTAATCGCTGCCGGATTAACCAGTCATCAGAGTTAACAAAGGTTAAAAGCTTCTCGACGGTTTCCACTGCTTTGATTTCCCCAAGAGCGGCAATAGCGGCCTGTTGAATAACCGCTTCATTACTATCGAGAGCCGATAATAACACCTGTTTAGCCCGAATATCGCCCAAATTGCCCAAAGCGACGGCGGCACTAAAGCGGACTAACCATTGCGTGTCTTCGTAAAAAGCCCGTTGTAGGGGTTCAAAAGCGCGAATATCTTCTAAATAACCTAAGGCCCCGGCAGCATCGGCGCGAATGCCATAATCGGCATCATTGGCTAACAAATCCACTAGAATAGGAAAGCATTCCTCGGTTTGTTTGACTCCCAAAGCAAAGACAGCCATCGATCGCACTGGCAGCATTTCATCATAAAGGACTTTTTTGATCAAGGGTACAGCTTCCTCTGGGGTCACTTCTCGCAGGGATGCCAAGGCCAGCAGACGATCTTTAGAATTGCTACTTTCTAACTGGAGGGCAATGGTTTCCATATCAGGCTTACTCATTTTTGTCAACCACTTGTAATATTTCTTTAATTCTAACGCAATTGTTTCTAAGTCAGCAGCTTTAGTGGACTGAAACAGCTAAATTTTGTGTATTGGATATAGCAGTTATCTTCTTTGTGCTGTTTTAGGGGGATTCAACCTGGTGCATCTTGATTTTGTAGAAATACCTAGGGTTTGCGGCAAAAAGTTTTTCGTGGGGGCAGGGTGTGGGGTGTGGGGTGTGGGGTGTAGGGTTTTACCGATTTTCATGTGGTCAACTACCTAATTTTCAGGGAAAAAGTACCTGAATTTTCCCCCCGATCACTCCAATGGTCGGCACTTTTTGAGGGGAAAAAAGTCTAAAAGTCTTATCCAACAAGGTTTTTAGATTTATTCAGCAAACCCTACCTAGGGTTTGAACGAGCCAATTGGCGATCGCACTCTCGGCAATGTTCCGCTTACCTTATTCGCTAAAAAGCATACAGGATAAAGGTAACAGCAATTTTAAAACCCTTCCCTTAAAAAATTAAGCGAA